>CANTHA010000054.1 GCA_947653375.1 uncultured Clostridium sp.
TATTAAACTTATTTATATGATTAGTCTGACCAGCAAATTATGTATTTTAATATATATTATAACTTTTAGATTAAACTTAACTTCAAAAGTTATAATAATTGTAAAATACAGTAATGTGCAGTTTGGGAAGACATTTATTAATACAGATAAGACAGATTAACTCTTCTATATTTGAAATCTATTAAACTTATTCATATGATTAGTCTGACCAGCAAATTGTGTACAAATTGTGTATTTTAATACATATTATAACTTTTATTTATATTAAATGAAAAATGACACATACAAGATTTGCCCTATCATTTTAATTTAAGGACTAATCTTTATAATGTGTCAATAAAGATTCCCACCAGCTCTTATCTTTTTTTATCACCTTTTCTGATGCTGATTCTATATAATCTTTTTTAGGTAAATTAATATATACAGTTTGTCTATTTGTTAATTTCTGCATTCCTAATTTTTCTTTTGCCAATTTTTCTATTGTATTCAAGTTCAAACTATTTTCAATACTTACCTTTAATTGTTCATTTTCTTTTTCAATAGAAGACAATTCTTTTTTTAAAGTTTGTACTTGACTAAATTTTTCATTTATTTGTGAATTTCTGTAGCTTATGGTTAATAATAAAACAAATATTCCTATTACTATTAAGGTTACTCTTGTTTGTCTTTTTTTCTGCTCTTCTGAAATTCTTATTTCTTGTCTTGGTAAATCCTCTACTATTTTTAATTTTCTGTTATTTGTTTTTTTCTTTTTTGGATTTGTAGGATTTAATTTTCTTGGACTTGTACTATATTCGTATCTACTTTTAGCCATAGCTACTCACCTCCTCTTATGTTTTTTATCTTATAGCAAAATATTTTAAGATTTCTCAAAAATTCTTAATTTTGCACTTTTACTTCTTGTGTTTTCTTCTAACTCTATTTTACTTGCTTGAATAGGCTTTTTTGTTATTATTTTTCCTAATGATTTTGCTCCACATGCACAATATGGTAAATCACCAGGACATATACATTTTCCTTTTGCCTCTATATATGCATTTTTCACTACTCTATCTTCTAATGAATGAAATGTTATTATACATAACCTTCCACCTGAATTTAGACATTCTATACAATTTTTTACAGTATTATATAATGGTTTTATTTCATTATTAACTTCTATTCTAATTGCTTGGAATGTTCTTTTTGCAGGATGTCCATCTTTTTGTTTTGATTTTGGTATTGAGTTTTCTATTATTTCTACTAATTGTTTTGTTGTTAAAATTTGTCTTTGTTCTCTTATTTTGCATATATTTCTTGCTATTTGTTTAGAAAATCTTTCTTCACCATATTCATGAATAATATTTGCGAGTTTTTCTTCAGTATAATTATTAATAATAATTTCTGCTGTTAATTCTTGGGATTTATCCATTCTCATATCTAATTTATTCTCTCCCAAGTAACTAAATCCCCTATTTCGCTCATCTAATTGATATGAAGATACACCTAAATCAAGTAATATTCCATCTACTTTGTCTATTTGTAATTCTTCTAAAATTTTTTTTATATCATCATGATTACCATGAATATATTTAATATTTTTATATTGTTTTAAGTTTTCTTTTGCTGCTACAATTGCATCTTTATCTCTATCTACTCCAATCAAAATACCTTTATTAGAGATTCTTTTTGCTATTTCTTTACTATGACCAGCTCCTCCTAAAGTTCCATCTACATATATTCCATTTTCTTTTATTTTTAAACCTTCTATGCATTCTTGTAACATAACTGGTTTATGCTCAAATTTCAACTTTGCACCTCTATTATACATTTAATAATATATTAGCTGGTAATTAAAAATTACCAGCTGCTCTTTTTCTATATGTATATTTTTCTTTTGGTTTTAAATCTTTTGTGATTTCTACTTTTGTACTTATAAATTTTATCCAAAGGTATTTTTTAAACTTTATAATTTATCTTTTGTACTTTTTACTTTAGTAGAACTTTTTAATTTTATCTTTTGCATTTTTAAATTTTATAGAACTTTTTAATCTTATCTTTTGTGTTTTAGGGATTTATCTTTAGTTTTATTGTCTTTTGTATTTTTTACTTTGGTGTTTTTATATAAACTTTTGCAAGTTATATACCTAACATAGTCATATTTTCTGCTATTTCGTCAGCAGATATATTTTGATCGCAACTTTCCCAAGTGTTTTTATTCCATATTTCTAGTCTTGTTCCTACTCCTATTATAATAGCTTCTTTTTCTAAATTAGCAGCTACTCTTAAATTATTTGGAATTAAAAATCTTCCTTGTTTATCAAGTTCACATTCAGTTGCTCCTGATAAGAAAAATCTTACAAAGTTTCTTGCATTTTTATCTGACAAAGGTAATGATTTTAATTTTGTTTCGAAATTTAACCACTCATTTTGTGAAAACGCAAATAAACATCCATCTAATCCTTTTGTTACGATGAACTTGTCTCCCATGTCTTGTCTCAGTTTTGCTGGCATTATCATTCTGCCTTTTGCATCTAGAGAATGCTCGTATTCACCAATTAGCAATTAAACTTCACCTCTTTCTACCACTTTGTACCACTTTTCTCCACTTCAATTAAATTTTAATATAACTTTTCTTATTTTGCAATAGTTTTTTATAAATTTCTGAAATTTTTTGTAAATTTTTTTATTTATATTTTATTACTGATATTATTTGTAGTAGTTGTTACATTTTTTCATATTGATAGTTCGTTTTGTTTTTACATTCTAATTGCTATACTTTTAATAATATATTAAGTTTATGGAGGAAACATATGAATAATCAAAATCAAATATCTAAAGAAAATGTAGGCAAAAAAATCAAATTAGCTAGAATGAAAGCAAATCTTACTCAAGAGGAACTAGCAGAAAAGTTATCTTTATCAACTAGATACATTAGCCAACTAGAACGCGGTATTTCTTTTGGTAGTATTAATACAATTACAAATATCTGCCAAGCACTTAATATTAATTCTGATTTTTTATTAAGTGATTTAGTTACAAAAGATGTTTCAGATATTAATGATTTAATTGATGAGAAATTTCTAAAAAATTATTTGAAACTGAATAGTTATAATAAAGCTGTTCTTAATTCAATAGTATCAGATTTAGTAAAAATTCAAGAAAGTAATTTAGATAAATTTAAAAAAGCATAAATCAAGTGTATCAAAAATTAGCATTATCAAAATTTTTGGTACACTTGATTTATATTTTATATTAATTTATTGTTGTGCTTGTAGGTCCTGTTCCAACTACTTCTTCTTGTAACGATCTCCATGTATTACATCCTACTATCCCATCTGCAGCAAGTCCTCTAGATCGTTGATATGATACTACTGCATTATAAGTTCCAGAACCAAATATTCCATCTAATCCATTAGTTCTAAATCCTAATGTGTTTAAATCATCTTGTGCAATTAATACATAATTGCTTAAACTTCCTCTTCTAAGTGTTGGAAATCCTCCTGTTGAACAAGCTGGTTTTCCGAAATCTTTTGTCCCAGTGAACCCATGTTGGGGTTAATCTTATTGGCTCAACATAACTCCAAACTCCAGAATTTACTGCACTATTATATAGCCTAGTTCTTTGTGCAGCAGTTAGAGTCTGACCAACATCAAATGCTACTCCCGCGTAATGTTGGCTTTGATTGCCGATGTCCGACCTTCATATGGTCTTTTAAATGCAAATCCTACTGGAATTCCTGAACCATATATATATCTTTGACTGTTCCAACTCTGCATTGTTCTCTTTGTTGACCACAATATGTTGCTTTTGCTTGATCCTCTGAATTCTCTTACTCGCAATGTACCATTTGTGTTATATGGCATTGGCTCGGATTCTCCTCTATAATATGTTTCCATTCTATCAGTGTCGTTATTAAATATTATTATTTTTGCCATAATAAAAAATCCTCCTATTTATTCTTTTTTTATATTCTATGTGGATTTTTTTATTATGTGTTTGTAATTGCGAAATATTAGTTTTAGTTTATTTGACATTAATTCAATTATATTTGTTTTTTCTATTTTTACTCCTTTTTTATATATTTAATATTTTATTCACTTTTTAAATAATATTCTACCATTTTCGAATATTGATCTTGTGCATTTAGACAAGTATCTATTAAATATCCTTTTTCTTTATTACTTTGATATTGATTTAATCCTCTATAATAAAATAATTTATCTTTATCTAAAATAATAAATGGTACTATATTATTTTTTAGGCATTCTTTAAACATTATAATTCTTCCTACTCTACCATTACCATCTTGAAATGGATGGATTTTTTCAAATTTTGAATGAAATTCAATTATCTCATTTATAGTTACTTGTTGTAAAGAACTATACCATTCTAGTAATTTTTTCATATCTCGTTCAACATTTTTTGGTTCTGTTGTTTTTAGTCCTCCTACCTCATTTGGTAGTTTTTTATAATTACCAACAATAAACCAATCTTTTCTAATATCTGATGTACCTTCTTTTAAGATTTTATGAAATTTTTTTATTACATCTTCAGTTAATTTTTTATCAGCTATATCTAACATGTAGTCTACCAATTTAAAATGATTAGCAGTTTCTAAAATATCATCTAAATTAGTAATACAATCTTTTTCTGCTATCAATGTATTAGTTTCATAAATATATCTTGTCTGATCTTCTGTAAGCTTACTTCCTTCAATATGATTTGTATTATATGCAAAAGTAATTTGAGTATTATGATATAAATTACCTTTTAATTTCATATTTTTTTGTTCTCTTAATACTTCTAAAATGTTTATCTTTGAAATATTGAAATTATTTTCTTTTAACAACTCATCAATTGAAATATCAAATACTTCTGATAATTTTTTTAAAGATTCAATATTAGGTTCTAAAGATCCTGATTCATATTTAGAAACTGTAGCTGGTTTAACGCCTAATAGCTCAGCAATTTCTACTTGTGTCATCTTCTTACTTTCTCTGTATAGTTTTATTTTTTTTCCTAACATAATAAAAACTCTCCTTTTTTACTCTAACAATATTATATCATATTATTTCCAAAAAAGAAAGTTTTTATTTAAATGCAATAGTTTATTTCTTTAACAGAATTAAATTATTGGTTTTACATTATTGTTTTATCTACATTTTTCTGTTAATTAAAATTCCTACCTTTTAATTGTTTCTTTACATTTCAATTCAGCTTGTTTAATAACTGTTTGAACTGCTTTTTCACTTTTGTTTGGTGGATAATTGTACTTAATTAGTAATTTTTTTATTTCTATTCTCATTCTTGCTCTAGCATCTTTCCTAATATCCCAATCAATTGTCATATTTTTATTAACAGTTTCTACTAACTCTTTAGCTATTTGAACCAATATATCATCCTTCATTAATTCTTTGACTTCTGTGTCTTCTCCGAAGAGCATCAAAAAACGCTTTTTCTTCTGAAGATAAATTGTATTCATTTCCTGCTTTTAATTCCTGTTCTATTTCATTTTTTAATTTAATCATTTCTTGAATAATTTTCTCTAAATCTTCTACACTTGTCCTTTCGTTGTATGTTGCTACTATTTTCTGAAATTTAGTAGAAAACTTTTCCATTAAAACAATATTTTCTTTTCCTACTTGCTTTACATATTCTTTTAAAGCTCTATTTAAAATCTCTACTGCGATATTTTTCTTTTGCATTTTTGCTAATTTATTTAATATTTCATCATTTAATAGTGATAGTCTATTACTATTATGCATTTCACCTATTTGTAGCATTTCATCATCTTGTATTGCTCTTTCTAACATTTCTGCTACATTTTTATTAATCTCTTTTACATCAATTTTTTCTCCTAATAATTTTGAAATAAATGATCTAACAGATATAAAGAATAATACTTCGTCCTTTACCTCTTGAGTTAGTGTTCCTGCACATAGAGAATATAAGCTTTTCACATCATAACTGTATTTCATAAATTCTTTTTTGGTCTCTTCTGTTTTTAATATCCAGTTACTTCCTGCCATAATAATCTCATATTTATCACTATCAGTTGTTGTCGCAAAGTGTGAATAAATGAAGTTTTTAAATAAATTTCTTATTAATTCTACTTTATCCATTAATACTTTTACTAATTCTCTATTATCAATAACTCTGCTTTGATCTCTTTTAGTATAGGTTTTTAGTGCATCTAAAAGCCATCTTTTTAATCCTATATAATCTACTATAAGTCCACCAGTTTTTCCTTTATAAACTCTATTTACTCTAGCTATCGTTTGCATTAAATTATGTGCTTTCATAGGCTTGTGTATATACATTGTGCCAAGTCCGGGAACATCAAATCCTGTTAGCCACATATCAACTACTATTGCTATTTTAAAATCTGAATTCATATCTTTAAAGTCTACTTCTAGCTCTCTTTTATCTTTTTTAGAACCAATTGCTTTTTGCATTTCTTTATCATCTTTGTTATTTGATGTTATTATCATATTAATTTTATTTTTCCAATCAGGTCTTAATTCTAAAAATTTATTATACATAGTATAAGCAGATTGTCTTGAATAAGCTACTACCATTGCTTTATTAGCAACTGTATCTTCTATTTCTTCATAATGTTTAATAATATCTTTTACTATTATTTCTAGTGTATCTGGATTTTCTATTATCTGCTTAATTGTTGCCATTTTTTTCTTAGACTCATTTATTTTGTAATCTTCTATGCCTTCTTCTGTTTCCAGATATTGATAATAATCATCTATTTCATCTAATAACTTTTGATTTAGTCCTACTCTTGCTTTTCTTGATTCATACATAATTGGTACTGTTGAGCCATCTATTATTGCTTGTGTCATATCATATGTATCTATAATATCTCCAAATATGTTTGTTGTAGACTTTTCTTTTGTTTCTACAGGTGTTCCTGTAAATCCTATGTATGTCGCATTCGGAAATGCTTCATGTAGGTATTTGGCTGTTCCAAATTTTTTGTATGCTTTCATTTTCTTTTTATCAAATTTAATAATTGCATCTAATCCATAATGACTTCTATGAGCTTCATCAACTACAACTAAAATATTGTCTCTTTTACTAAATAATCCTGTTTCTTCTTCAAATTTTTGAAGAGTTGTAAAAAATATCCCTCCTGATTTTCTTCCTTCTAACTTTTCTTCTAAATCTTTTCTATTCTCTATTTGAACAGGTTCTTGTTTTAAATACTCAAAACATTTAGAAAAAGTAGAAAATAGTTGATTATCTAAATCATTTCTATCTGTTACAATTACAATGCTTGGATTATTTAATAATTTAATCATGTTCCCAGTATAAAATGCCATAGAAAAACTTTTTCCGCTCCCTTGTGTATGCCATAATAATCCAGCTTTTCCTGTCTTATTATTAATTGCATTTTCTGTACTTGTTATTGCTTTTTTTACTCCAAAATATTGATGATAAGCTGATAGTATTTTGTTATCGTCACTCCATAATATAAAGTTATTTATTATATCTAACAACCTATCTTTTCTAAGCATTCCATTAAATAGGGTTTGATATGTTGGCATATTTTCTTTTACTTCATCTATATCTTCAACTTTTTTCCATTCTGAAAATCTGCTCCATGGACTTGTAATTGTTCCAGCTCTTGCTTGTACTCCATCACTTATAATTAGAATTTGATTGTAAAAAAATAAACTTGGTATATGTACTTCTTGATAGCCTTTTAATTGATGATATCCATCTTCTAATTGTACCTCTTCTCTTGTTGTTGATTTTAATTCTATTACAACTAAAGGCATTCCATTTACAAATATAATTATGTCAGGTCTTTTTTCACTATGTTCAATGATTGTGTATTGATTTATTGCTTTAAATGTATTGTTAGAAATATTATCAAAATCTATTATTTTTACTGTTTTGTATAGTGTTTCTCCATTTTCTTGAATAGGTACAGATATTCCTTTTAATAGGTATTTTGTGAATTGTTTGTTATTTAGTATTGTATTATTGTGGTCTAAACTCCTAATTAATCTAACTGCTTCTTGTATTTGTTCTTCTTTTATTCCTTTATTTATTTTTTCTATTGCTTGTATTAAATCGTTTTCTAATAGTACTTTTGAGAAATCGCTTCTTTCAATTTTATATCCATTAATACATACATATTCTAGTTTTTCTAACATTTCCATTGTTACTTTTTCAAGTGTTTGTTCGTTAAACATATTTTTCTCCTTTTAAACTATTTTTATATAGTATTTTAATTATTTTATTTGAAATTTTATCTTTATAATATATGTCCAATATCAGCAAGCTTGATGATAATGCCGTAATCGTATTAAAATTATATTCAGAAACAAAAGGATATAAATAATCCTTTAATAAAATTATAATGAAATAACTTACTATTAAAATTACCAAAATCCATGAGAGGAACCTAGCAAATTTTATCTCAAAAAAATAATTAATTTCATCGTAAATTATTTCATCTCTTATATGTTCTCGTTTTTCTTCCTTACTTATGATATTATCATTTTCAAAATTTTTATTATATTGTTTTAAATCGCTTGTTTTATTTTGAATTATTGTACTTATACTATTTAGTATTACTAATATATTAATTAAAAATATTGGAATTATACTAATATTAATTATATTATCTATAATCTCTATCTTAAAAATACTTATTATGGATAATAAAATTGTAAATATAAACAATGTTTTATAAATAATGCTATTAAGATTCATAATATATTTTCTCTTTGCTCAATAACTATTTGTATTAGTTAAATTTCTATATTTTCTAGGTCTATTTCGCCATTCATTAACTTTGGTAGTAAGGTATCTCGTAGTTGTTCTAAAGTTCTAATTTCTATTTTATTTTGTATAAATTTATCTAGCATTGGCGACATTATCTTATTCATATCTTCAAGTTCTTTCACGGTTGGAATAAACACTTCGGCTAGATCCAACTCTCCTCTTTTTATATGTCCCATTGTAGTTGCTTTTCCTGTTGCGATTTGAATAAAGTTATCTAAATATTTTAAAGTCCAAAAATAGTAAAACCATTTTGGATATTTATTAGATGTGACTTTAAATATGTGTTGATTTAGCCCTGCTTTCCCATTATCCCATATTGTCATACATAAAGTTCCAGACCAAGCAAATAATACATCTCCATCATTTACAATTACATCCGAATCTATATCACTCTTACATCTTTCAGTTTCTGACGATATTCCAGAGTTCATTTCTTTAATTTTTATTACGGGTAATCCAATTTCATTTTCTGGTCTATACTTTTGCATTGCTAATCCATTTTTATAATTTGCAATAGATGAAAGATTTGATACCTCATATTCTTCTAATCCCTCTATCCACTCATTAAATCTCAAATGCATTATTTCATGCAAATTATTATTTATTTGATTATTTAGTTCTATCTTCTTATCAATCTTGTACAAAACTTCAGCAATCCTTTTTTGATCTTGTATATTTCTAGGTATCTTAACTTCAATTTCCTTCATAATATTTCCAGATACTTCTTTAAAGGTTGTTCCACTGCCAAATTGCGCAATATACTCTTTCTTATATTTTATTAAGTAATATAAAAACAAATAATATACTTTTTCATTTGGAATAATACTTTTAAATCCTTGATTTGTACATAATTCGTTCTTTGCAATAGCTACATACCCAA
>CANTHA010000055.1 GCA_947653375.1 uncultured Clostridium sp.
TATAGCTACAATATCTGACTATGGTGAAGAAATAACAAATTCTAGGAAAGAACTAGAGTTATTACCTTTAGATGATTTAAGAGATAGTATAATTGCACTTTCACCAAATGAAGAAGAAGCAAGAAAATTATTTAACTATAAATTTACAAAAGGAAAACTACAAGACTATACATTTTCAGATATTTATTTTTCAGCCATGAAAGATATTGAAGGTGATTTTGCACATTCAGTAAGTAAAAGTAACGAAGTATTAAATATAGTAGGAAAAGTACTTCCAGTAACTTTAGATGAAATGAAAATAGTTGCAGAACTTGAAAATGGGTATATAGTAGAAGAAAGAGCAAGAATTCCAGAAATAGTATCAGAAAAATTAACAAAAATACAACGTGTATTATTAAATCCATCAAATTGTAGACCAGCTCCAGGAGTTGTTGAAGCTATAAAAGAAGCAGATTGTATAATAATTGGACCAGGAAGTTTATATACAAATATTATTCCAAATCTTTTAATAAATGGTGTAAATAAAGCAATAAGAGAAAGTTCAGCAATTAAAGTATATATAAGCAATATAATGACAGAGCCAGGACAAACTGATGATTATAGTGTTGCAGATCATTTAAATGCAATAATAGATCATTGTGGAAAAGGATTAATAGATTATTGTATATATGATACAGGAGAAATTATTCCAGAATTTATAAAAAAATATAATTGTGAAGGTCAAGACATAGTAGAACAAAACATTGAAAAAATAAAAGGAATAAAATTTTTACAAAGAAATCTATCTATGGTAAAAGATGAATTCATTCGTCATGATGCGAATTTAGTAGCAGAGGCAATTATAGAATTAATATGTGATGATTTAAAATATCAAGATAAAGAAAATGATCCTCAATATTTAATGTTAAATACAAAATTGAGAGAAGAAAAAAGAATAAACAAAATTAAAAAATCAATGGCAAAAAAAGATAAAAAAGGAAAAAGATTAAAAAGCACTAAAAAGAAAGGGAAAAGTAAATTCCAAAACAAATATAGTGATAGAATTCAATCAATAAAAGAAGCAGACAAAAAAGCAGAAATGAGAAGAAAAAGAGAAGAAATTAGGAAAAGAAAAGAACAAGCAAGACAAGAGAAGAAGATGGCAAGAAGAGCTGAAACAAAAAATGTAGCAGATTTACAAAATATACAAAAAATAGAAGAATTAATAAGACCAGAAAAAACAACTAGAGTACCTAAAAAGACTGCTACAAGAACAACTACAAGAACAACAAAAGCAACTACAAAAACAACAACTAAAGCACCTCGTAGAATGAAAGAAGAAGTTGAAAGACCAATATCACAAAGACCAAAAAGTGCAAGAGGAAGAAGAAGAAAAACACCACAAGAAATAAGAGAAGAAATTCTTAAAAAATTAGAAGAATAAGAAAAGTAGGTATAGATATGAAAATAACAAAGGAAAAATTAAATTTAGAAAATGGATTAAATACAGAATGGCTAATAACAAATGGAATAGGAGGTTTTAGTTCATCTACTATTGTAGGAGCAAATACGAGAAAATATCATGGATTATTAATTGCTCCATTCACACCACCAGCAAGAAGATTTTTAATATTATCAAAAGTAGACGAAAGTATTGAACTTGATAATAAAAAATATGATTTATATACAAATGTATGTAAAGAGTATATTTCTAATGGATATATGTATCAAGAAGAATTTGAAAAAGAATATGTACCAATTTTTAGATATAAAATTGAAGATACTCAAATAACAAAAACAATTTGTATGGAATATGGAAAAAATACAGTAGGAATACATTATAAAATAAAAAATGGTTCAAAAAAAGCAAAATTATCATTAGCTCCAATTATTAATTATAGAGACTTTCACACAATGAATACAGGACATGAATTTAATATAAAACAACAGGTAAATAATACAAAAGTTAAAATTATAGTTGATAAAAACTCACAAACACCAATATATATGAGTACTTCAGAAGGAAATTACAATATACATCAAAATGATATTTTTAAAAATATGTTTTATATTGAAGAGGAAAAAAGAGGATTTTATCCAGAAGAAAACCATTGTGTACCTGGTGTATATGAAATAGAAATTCCTGAAAATGAAGAAAAGGAAATATCTTTTGTATGCTCTTTAGAAGAAAATATAGAGGAAATAAATGTAAAACATTTAATAAATAATGAAATTAAACGTGTAGATGAAATATGTAATAAATCATCATTAATAAATAGCAAAACAGAAAAAAAGACGAAAAAAGAACTAAATAGAGAAAAGTTAATAAAAAGTTATGTAATAGCCACAGACAATTTTGTAGCATATAGACCAAACTTTCAGCTACATACATTAATTGCAGGATACCCATGGTTTTTAGACTGGGGAAGAGATAGTTTAATTTCATTTGAGGGATTACTTTTAGTAACAAAAAGGTTTGATATTGCAAAAGAAGTTTTATTAACTATGATAAGAGATATTAAATTCGGACTTGTACCTAATGGTTATTCAGGATATGATAATAGACCATTATATAATAGTGCTGATGCATCATTGCTTTTATTTGAAGCAATTCAGAAATATATTGACTATACAGAAGATTACGATTTTGTACAAGAAAAACTATACAAAAAGTTAAAAGACATTATTGAAAATTATGAAAATGGAATAGATGTTGATAATAACAATATATATTTAGATTCAGATGGATTACTTGTATCTGGAACAGATGAAACTCAGAATACTTGGATGGATGCAAAATATAATGGACAAGCTGTAACACCTAGAAATGGTAAAACAGTTGAATTAAATGCTATGTGGTATAATGCAAATTGCATTATGGAACAATTAGTTAAAAAATTTGAAAATAGCACTGAAAGTAAAAAATATAAAGAATTAGCTAAAAATGTGAAAACTCAATTTAATATTAAGTTTTATAATGAAAAAAATAAATGTTTTTATGATGTGCTTGGAGATACAAAAATAAGACCAAATCAATTATTTACATTAAGTTTAACATATCCAATTGTAGATACTAATTCAGAAGAAGTAGTAAATATGATTAATGTGGTAGAGAAAAAGTTATTAAATGCATATGGTTTAAAAACATTATCAAAAGGAGAAGAAAATTATACTGAGGTATATGAAGGAAATCCAGAAAAAAGAGATAGAAGTTATCATCAAGGAATTACATGGACATGGCTTTTAGGACTTTATTATAATGCATTGAAAAATATATTAAAAAACAAAAAGACAAAAAAAGAAAAAGAACAATTAGAAGAAAAAATTGAAAAATTTGCAGAAAAAGTGGATAAAACATTTAAAAAAGAAATGAATGAAAATGGTTGTATTGGAAGTATTGCAGAAATATATGATTCTAAAAAACCACAGTTACCAAAAGGAACAATTGCACAAGCATGGAGTGTAGCAGAAGTATTACGTATTATATTAAGAAAATAAAAAAGGATGTTGATGTATATGCTAACAATTGAAAAACTAGAAAAGGATTTAGATGCTGGAAGTTTAAAAAGTATATATTTATTTTATGGTGAAGAATTATTTTTACTTGAATCATCTGTGAAAAAAATTAAAAAACTATTTGGAGAGTGCATAAAAGGAATAAATTATATAACAATAGATGATACAAATTTGAATGAATTGCTATCAAATATTGAAACACCAGCATTTGGATATGATAAGAAGTTAATAATTATAAAAAATACGGGATTATTAAAAAAAGATGGAAAAAGAAAAAATATAGAATTAACAAATCAAAGAGAAAAAATTAATTCTTATATACAAGAAAATATATCATCAATAAATGAACATATTATTATGGTGGTACTTGAAGAAGATGTTAATACAAAACTTGAATTATATAAAACAATAGAAAAGATTGGTTGTGTATGTAAGTTTGATTATCAAAAACCTGCACAATTAATAGGTAAATTAAAAAATATTTGTAAAGCATATAAAGTAACAGTGGAAAATTCAATATTACAATATTTAATTGAATGTTGCGGAACTAATATGCAAGATTTAATTAATGAAATAAGAAAATTGATTGAATATGTAGGAGAAAATGGAACTATTAATAGGGAAGATATAGATAAATTGACAACAAGAAATATAGAAAGTATTATATTTGATTTGACAGATAATTTAGGGAGAAAAAGAACTAAAGAAGCTTTAGAAGTATTAAATAATCTTATTTATACAAAAGAACCATTACAAAAAATATTAATTACATTATATAATCATTTTAAAAAGATTTATTTTACAAAATTAGCTATTCAATATAATAAAGATATAGCAAGTAGTTTAGATTTAAAAGCAAATCAAATGTTTCTTGTTAATAAATATAAAGCACAAGCAAATTTTTTTAATGTTGAAGAATTAAATATTTTATTACAAAAGTTACGAGATTTAGATTATCAATATAAAATTGGGGAAATAGATTTACAAATTGGTTTAGAAACAATTTTATGTACATGTTGTTCTTAGGGAATTTCTATATAAAATAGAAATTCTTTTTTTATCGTATAATAAATACAAGTTTTGTTAAAAATAGTAAAAGAAATATTATATAAAAGGTGAGTTTAATGGATAAAAAGAAAAAAATAATTATTTCTGCTACTATAATAATAGGAATACTAATCAGTGTACTTTTTTTAGTTAAAAATATGTCAGTAGAAACTTTGTCAAAATATGGGTCAAGAGGAAATGAGGTTACTCAAATACAAACAAAGTTAAAAAGATGGGGATATTATAAGGGAAATGTTGATGGGATTTATGGAAGTCAAACAGTAGAGGCTGTTAAATATTTTCAAAGAAAAAATGGATTAACAGTGGATGGTATAGCAGGTCCTAATACGTTAAAGGCAATGGGGATTTATAATTCAAGTTCAGGTTCAAGTAGTTCAAGTAATGTTAGTAATTCAAATAATTTAAATTTATTGTCTAGATTGATTTATGGAGAGGCTAGAGGAGAACCATATACAGGTCAAGTTGCTGTAGGTGCAGTTGTATTAAATAGAGTTAAAAGTAGTTCATTCCCAAATACTGTTTCAGGTGTTATATATCAGTCAGGTGCATTTGATGTTGTTTCAGATGGACAAATTAATTTGACTCCTAATAGTACAGCAAAAAAGGCAGCACAAGATGCTTTAAATGGTTGGGATCCTAGCTATGGGGCAATATATTATTTTAATCCTTCAACTGCGACTAATAAGTGGATATGGTCAAGACCTATGACAATAACTATAGGTAAACATAGATTTTGCAAATAAGTATGATATAAAAGTTATAATATATATTAAAAAGCACTATTTTCTGGTCAGACTAATCATATAAATAAGTTTAATGAATTTCAAAAATTGAGGATTTAATCTGTCTTATCTATATTAATAAAAGTCTTCCCAAACTGCGCATAGTGTTTTTACTATATATTATAACTTTTATATTAAAATATAAACTTGAAAAAAATTTATTGGTTGACAAAAAAGTATGAAATTGATAATATGTAGTTAAATTTTGCTAACGGAGGAAAAAATGAAAATATATCCAGATGCTTATTTAGAAAAAGTGGAACAAATAACAGTGGATTTTTTAAATAAAAATGGGATAAAGGCATTAATACTTGATGTAGATAATACATTAATTGATTATTATAAAAAATTATCACAAAGTGTAATAGATTGGGTAAATGAATTAAAGAAAAATGAGTTTAAATTGTATATATTGTCAAATACAAATGATAAAACAAAAGTAGAAAAAGTTGCCTTAAACTTAAAAATACCATATGCTAATCTTGCAAAAAAACCATTTAAATCAGGTTTTTTAAGGGTACAAAAAGAGTTAAAAGAAGAACCAGCAAAAATAGCTGTTGTAGGAGATCAAATATTTACAGATATAATTGGTGGTAATAGATGTAAAATGTTTACAATATTAGTAGATCCAATAGATAAAAAAGACTACTGGTATACTGCTTGGAAGAGACCTATAGAAAATAGAATAAAAAGCAAATATAAAAATATACATAAAAAATAGAATTAGTAAACAAAGGAGAAGGAAATGTATTTAAACGATGTTCATATTGTATACTATGTAATAGCTATAATAGCAGGATTATTTATAGGTCAATTAGTTGATTGGATGAATAAACGATTACCAGAATACAAAAAGGTTTTTTCAAAAGATATAATATCAGAATATAGGCTGGACTTTAAGCCAAATTACATATTAATGTTTCTTACATCAATCATTTATATAACTTTAATTTACATATATGGAATAAATGATACTTTAATTGCAAATTTAGATTTAATAAAGTTCATAATACTAACACCAATGCTATTATCAGTATTTATGATTGATTATAACAATCAAATTATACCCAATAGACTAAATTTAGCGATTTTTGAAATTGGTATAATATTCACATTTTTGTATGGTTTATCAAATGTTGCAATAACAATTAATATGATATTAGGTATGTTAGCTGGAGGAGGAATTTTTCTAGTAATAACATTAGTAGGAGGATTATTTCATGGTAAAGATGCTATGGGATTTGGAGATGTAAAATTAATGGGTGCATTAGGCTTATTTTTTGGATTGTCTAATATAATTATAATTACATTACTTTCATTTTTAATAGGTGCAATATTAAGTATAGTTTTACTAGTTACAAAAACAAAAAAATCAAGTGAATACATACCTTTTGGACCATTTATTGTAATTGCAACTTGGGTTAGTATATATGTACCATTTGAACAAATAAAGGCAATATTGCTACAAATATTTACATTAGGAATGTACAAAGGATAATTAGTGCAAAATAAGGGGATGAAAATATGAATTCTAAGTTACAATGGTTAAGAAATAATATGTTAAGTTTAGATTTACAAGGATTAATTATATCTAATCCAATAAATGTAAAGTATTTAACAAATATAGATGCAGAAGGAGTTTTATTATTAACTAGGAAGGAAAATATATATATCACAGATGGAAGATACATAGAAGATGTTCATAGTACTTTAACATTATTTGATGAAATAATTGTATATGATGTTCATGATGTATCAGCAGATGATTATGAGAATTTCTTTATGTTTTGCGAAAATGTTGGATTTGAGGAAAACTATGTTACTTATGCTACTTATAAAGAAATGATAAGAAAATATAAAATTAATAATTTAGTAGAAACTGAATATATAATTGAAAAACAAAGAATGATAAAAGATGAAGAAGAAATTAGTAATTTGAAGAAAGCCTGTGAGATTACTGATAATTGTTTTTCATATCTATTAGATTATATAAAACCAGGAATGACAGAAAAACAAATAGCAGAAGAAATAGAGGAATATTATAGAAAAAGAACAGATGGATTAGCATTTGAAACTATTGTTGCTTCTGGAGAAAATTCATCAAAGCCCCATGCTGTTCCAACAGATAGAAAAATACAAGAACAAGATATAATTACAATTGATATGGGATGTAAAGTAAATGGATATTGTTCAGATATGACAAGAACAATATTTGTTGGCAGTATACCAGAAGAAATGAAAAAAATATATGATTTAGTATTAAAAAATCAGCTTCAAACACAAGAACAACTAAAAGATGGTGCAAACACAAGAACATTAATTAAAATGGTTGAAAATGATTTTAAACTAAATGGATATGATTTAATTCATAGTTTAGGACATGGAGTAGGAATGGAAATTCATGAATCACCATATATTAGTTATAAATCTGATATTCAACTAAAAGAAAATATGGTTATAACAAATGAACCAGGTATTTATATATCAGGTAAATTTGGAATAAGAATAGAAGATACTGTACAAATTACAAAATTTGGTTGTATAAATTTAACAAATTTTGAGAAAAATTATACTATAATCTAAAATTTGCCACTGGTTCCGGGTTTGATTGGCAATTTGCCACTAGTTCCGGGTTTGACTGGCAATAAATTAAAAAATCGAAGCTTGAATAGCTTAAATGCTTGATTTTTCACATAATTTATAGTATAATAAAAAACATGATAAAATTAGAAAAAGAAATTTTAATAATAGAAGGGAGAAATAATTATGGCATCAGTATATTCAGCAGGAGATTTTAGAAATGGAACAACATTTGAAATGGAAGGAAATGTATATAGAATAGTAGAATTTCAACATGTAAAACCAGGGAAAGGATCAGCATTTGTTAGAACAAAATTAAAAAATGTAATTACAGGAGCAACATTAGAGAAAACATTTAATCCATCAGATAAATATCCAGCAGCAGAAATAGATAAGAAAGCAATGCAATATTTATATAATGATAGTGGATTATATTATTTTATGGATAATGAGACATATGACCAAATACCATTAAATGAGGAACAATTAGGAGATTGTTTGAAATATTTAAAAGAAAATATGGAAGTTACAATACTTTCATATAAAGGAAACATATTTGCAGTAGAACCACCTACATTTGTAGAGTTAGAAGTTACATATACAGAACCAGGATTTAGTGGAAATACAACAACAACTTCAGGTAAACCTGCTAAATTAGAAACAGGTTTAGAAATACAAGTTCCACTATTTGTAAATATTGGTGATGTATTAAAAATAGATACAAGAACATGTGAATACATGGAAAGAATTTAAGAAAGGAAGGCAAAATGAGAGAATTAAAAAACGAATATAAGAGTTTTTTAGATGACATAGAAAAAAACATAAAAGATGAGAAAGATTTAGAATATATAAAAATGAGGTTTGCAGATTTTATGGATATTGTGTTAAAAGAATTAGATTCTATATCAAATAATAAGGAAGAAAAAATAAATCAATTAGAAGAAACTCAAAGACAACTTGATGAAAAAATGCAAAAAATTCAACAAGTTATAGATAATATTGAAAAAGATATATATTCTGATGAAGGATTTGATTTTGAAATTGTTTGTCCATATTGTAATTATGAATTTATAATAGATATGGATGAAAATAAAAAAGAAATCGAATGTCCTGAATGTGAAAATATAATAGAATTAGACTGGTCAGGAGATATTAGTGACGAAAATGAGATTGAAGGATGCAATGGAAATTGTGGAAGTTGTCAAGATTGTGAACAAGATGAAGATGATGATATGTGATTTGTTATTAATACTAGTCTTGAAATTTTAAAAGTTTATATATTAGTATACTAATATATAGACTTTTTTTATATTATAGGAAAGAAAAAAGTATAGAAATTAATAAATGATTATCTATACTTATATGGTACCAAAATTCTTTGAACTTCCTATAATATAAAGCATTCGACAGAAAATTGCTATGCAATTTTCGCGGACGAACAAAGACGAGCGTTTTAGGAGGTTATTTGCGAAAAAATCGCCTGTTTTTCATAGTATTCCTCTCATAAATTTGCTCAAAAAAATAATTCGATTAATCAACTGATGTATAAATTATAACATAATAAAATTATTTTTCAATAGATGTTGCGTTTTAAACAGATGTTTGATATACTGTTTCTATAAAAAATACTAGGAGCTGATACCATGAATAAAAATGAAATCGAATTAAAAAATAATTCTATTATACATAAGGATAATTCATTGAATAGACTAGATTTATCTTTTTTGAAATATATAGAATTAA
>CANTHA010000056.1 GCA_947653375.1 uncultured Clostridium sp.
CTTCCAGTAACAGGTATGTAAAAACAATAATATAATGGGTCAATATATGATATTTTAATTTTAAAATATGTATATTGGCTTTTTTATTTTATAACTTTTAAGTTAAGTTTTTTATAAAAGTTAAAATATATATAAAAAACACAATTTGCTGGTCAGACTAATCATATAAATTAGTTTAATTATAATTTAAATGTATAGAAGTTAATCTGGATTATCTGTAATAATATGTGTCTTCCCAACTGCGCATTAGTGTATTTTACTATATATTATAACTTTTAAAATTAAATAAAGAGAAAATTAAAAAAAGTTGAAAAAAACATAAAAAACATATATAATGTGAATAATAAATAAAAGGAGAAAAATTTCGATGTTTTTACAAGTATTATTAATAATAATTTTAATCTTATTAAATGCTTTTTTTGCTGCAAGTGAAATAGCATATATTTCATTAAATGATGCGAAAATAGAAAAACAAGCAAAAGAGGGCAATAAAAAGGCTAAAAAAATAGAAAAAATGTTAAAGTCACCAAGTCAATTTTTGGCAACTATACAAATAGGAATTACTTTAGCGGGATTTTTATCAAGTGCTTTTGCTTCAGAAACTTTTGCAGAAAGACTAGCGCCATTATTATATAATATAGCACCAGTTATAAGTTTAGGAATATGGAAAAGTGTTTCAATAGTTTTAGTAACAATAATTTTGTCATTCTTTACATTAGTATTTGGAGAGTTAGTACCAAAAAGGTTAGCAATGAAAAATTATGAAAAAATTGCTTTTGCAACAATTGGAGTTATACGTGGAATAAATATATTAACTGCACCATTTGTAAAGTTATTAACAGTAGTAACTAATTCAATATCAAAATTGTTTGGAGTAGGAGAAAATGAGGAAGAATTAGTCACAGAAGAAGAAATTAAAATGATGATTGATCAAGGCGAGGAAAATGGAACTATCAAAGAAGAAGAGAAGGAATTGATAAATAACGTATTTGAATTTAATGATATTACAGTATCTGAAATAATGAGACATAGAAAGGATATTTTTGCAGTAGATATAAATATTAGTACTGATGAGTTGATAAGTGAACTTTCTAAAGAGGAATACAGATATAGTAGAATACCTGTATATGATGAAACTATTGATGAAATAAAAGGTATATTATATGTAAAAGATATATTAAAAAATATAGGTAAGAAAAGTTTTAAAGTTAAAAATGTTATAAAAGATGCATATTTTATTTCTAAAAATAGATTAATTGATGAAGTATTTAGAGAACTTCAAAAAGATAACAAACAAATTGCTATAATAGTAGATGAATATGGAGGAACAGCTGGTTTAATTACAATGGAAGATATACTTGAGGAATTAGTTGGCGATATATATGATGAATATGATGAAGAGGAAAAGGTATTTGAAGAAATAGATTGTAACACTTATATGTTAGATGGAAGTATGACAATATATGATGTAAATAAACTTTTAGGTATAAACATTCCAGAAGGAGATTATGATACAATAGCAGGATTTCTTCAAGATAAATTAGGTAGAATTCCAGAAGAAACAGAAAAACCAGTGATTGATACAGAAGAGGCAACATATAAAATTGAAGAATATGAGGATAAAAGAATATTAAAAGTAAAGGTATGTAAAAATAATGTAGAAGAAAAAGCAGACGAATAAAGAAAGGAATAAAATAATGAAAAGAACACGTAGAATTTATATAACAATAATTAGCTTAATAATTATATCAACATTAGTTTTTTTGGGTTATAATTTAATAAAAAGAGTGAAAAAAGAATATAAAGTAGAAGAAATAAAACAATATGAATATTTTGTATTAAAACAAAATGAATTATTTGGAGTTATAGATAAAAAGGGAAATACAATTATTTCACCTGAATATAATGAGGTAAAAATACCAAATCCTCGGAAAGCCAGTTTTTATTTGTTATAAAAATGACAAAGTGATTGTTAAAAATGATAAAAAAGAAGAAATACTTACACAATTTGAAGATGTAGAACCTATTAGATTAAAGAATATAACAAGTGATTTGATGTATGAAAAAAGTATATTAAAATATAAACAAAATAACAAATATGGGATAATTGATTTTAGCGGAAAAAAATTAACAAGACCTATTTATGATGAAATAGATAGTCTACCATATAAAGAAGGAGAATTGATTGTAAAACAAAATGAAAAGTATGGTATATTAAATATGAATGGAAATATATTAGTAGATATTGATTACGATGAAATTAATGTTGATGGATATTACACAGATGAAAATAATTATAAATATGCAGGATATATTGTATCAAATAAAACAGAGGAAGGATATAGATATGGTTATATAAATTCTTATGGAGAAACTATTTTAAAAGTAGAATATAATGAATTATCAAGAATTAATGATATTGAAAATAAAGATTCAGTATATTTAATATGTGCAAAAAATGGACAATTTGGAGTTATTAAAGATGGAAAGAATTTATTAAATAACGAGTATCAATCAATAAGATATGATGAAAACAATAGTGTTTTAGTTGTAGAAAAAACAAAGAAATATGGAATTGCAAATTTAGATGGAAAATTAATAGTACCAGTTGAATACAGTCAAATAGATATAACAGGAATATATATATATGCCCAAAATACACAAGGAACAACAGTATATAATACTGATGGAACACAGGCTAATGTAGAAACAAATATATCAATATTAAATACAGATAATGATAAATACAGAATAAGAATAAATAATGAGAATGGTACTAAATATGGAATTATAGGAAAAGATGGAAAGAAGATAGTAGATGAAAAATATAATTATATAGAATATTTATATAATAATTATTTTATTGTTAGTGATGAAAATTCTAAACTAGGTGTTATTGATGACAAAGATAATGTAAAGATAGAAATAAAGTATGATGCTTTACAAAAAGTCCAAGATACAGAGATTATTCAGACAACATTAGTGGAAGAAAATAAAATAGAACTATATGATAACCAAATGAATAATGTGTGTAGCATGGAAAAAGCAACTGTGTTAGTCAAAGACAAATATGTAAAAATGTATAATGAAAAAGAAATAAAATATTTTAATAAAACAGGAAAAGAATTAAAAAATACAGAAGTATTTGAAAATAATAAATTATTTAGTATTAAAGATGAAAATAATAATTGGGGATTTGTTGATAGAGGTGGAAATATAATAGTAGATTATCAATATGAAAAAGTAACAGAGTTTAATGAATATGGCTTTGCAGCTGTAAAAAAAGAAGGAAAATGGGGAGCTATAAATGAACAAGGAGAAGAAGTTGTTAAACCAAGTTATCAATTAAATGAAGAAATAGAACCAATATTTTTAGGAAAATATTATAAAGTAACATATGCATTTGGAGAATTTTATTTCACAGATGAAAATAAATAAAACGACATGTCTCATCCATCTCACTTTTGTCGAATTTATAATGTAGCAAGAATTTTAAATTTTATAGCTCTTTTAAATAGAGCTACAAAAGAATTAGAAATATTTAATAATAAAATGAAGCAATGTTCATACATTAAAAGTTTTAGTATCTATTTTTACAATATGTTCTAAAATAGATACTAAGACTTTTTTGCTTTAATAAAAGACCATTTTACTATTAATTCAAGTTTCAATTTTTTAAATAATTAGTTTATATAAAAGTTATAATATACAGTAAAATAGTACAATTTGCTGGTCAGACTAATCATATAAGTAAGGTTGATAAATTTCAAATATCGAAGAGTTAATCTAGCTTATCTATAGTAATAAATGTCTTCCCAAATTGCGCATTATTCTATTTTACTATATATTATAACTTTTTAATTAAAATAAAAAGTTGAAACTTGAACAATATTAAATATTTCTTTTTAATATAAAAAAGAGATATAAAAATATTAAATTCTAGCTAAGTTAATAAATGAAATTCGACAAAAATGAGACGTTTTAGACCTGTCCCAAAAGTTTCATTTTTTTGATTAAATTCATATAAAGTAGTAAATACTAAAAATAAGGAAGGTGAGAGGTTTGAAGTTAGGGGTTGCTCTATCTGGAGGAGGAATAAGAGGAATAGCTCACGCAGGAGCATTGAAGGCTTTAGAAGATAATGGAATAAAAGTAGATATAATAGGAGGAACAAGTTCAGGATCATTAGTAGCTTCATTATATGCTATGGGATATTCTCCATATTATATATACATATTATTCAAAAAATATGCAAAAGAGCTTACACAAATAGATTCAACGCCGATAATATCAGGAGTAGGAAGTTTTATGTTTAATAAAAAGCTATCAATGAAAGGGTTTAAAACTGGAGAAAGCATAGAACAAGCATATCAAAATTTAGCAATAAGAAAGGGAATAAAAAATGTAGGTGATATAAATGGAATACCTTTAGTAATTACAGCAGTTGATGTTAAAGACTCGAAGGAGTATATTTTTACAAATAATATTCCTGATTCTGAAAAGAGTTCAAAGCAGTATATAACAGATATTCCAATAGGAAAAGCAGTAAGAGCAAGTAGTAGTTTTCCATGTATATTTTGCCCATGTGATTTTAGGAAACATAGATTTTTGGATGGTGGAGTTTTGGATAATGTTCCAGTGACAGAAGTGAAGAAGCAAGGAGCAGATAAAGTAATTGCAATTAATTTTAAAGCAGATGATATAAAACAAGAAAGCAATATGATGGATATTGCAATGAGAATTATTGATATAATGGGTAATAAAATTTCTGAAGAAAGTTTGGAAATGAGTGACTTTATATTGACAATACAGACAGATAAAACAGGTTTACTTGAAGTAGATAAGTTAGATGAATGCTATAAATATGGATATAAAGCAACAGTACAGGCATTAGATCAAATTAGAGAAAGTTTGGACAAATAGTTATAAATATAGTAAAATAATTAGTATAAATTAATTTATTAAAGGTGATGAAATGTTTAATATAGAAGATGAATTAAATAAATTACCAAGTAAACCAGGCGTTTATATAATGAGAGACAAAGATAATAAAATTATTTATGTTGGAAAAGCCATATCATTAAGAAATAGAGTAAGACAATATTTTAGAAAAAATAATAAAACAGCAAGAATAGAAAAAATGGTTAGTTTAATTGATCACTTTGAATATATAATAGTTGATAATGAAGCAGAGGCATTAATTTTGGAATGTAATCTTATAAAAAAGAATAGACCTAAATTTAATGTTTTATTAAAAGATGACAAGACATATCCATATATAAAAATAGATATGACTTCTGATTATCCTGGTATATATATAACAAGAAGGGTAATAAATGATGGATCAAAGTATTTTGGACCATATGCAAATCCAGGTGCTGCGAAGGAAATGTTAGATTTTATAAAGCAGAAGTATAAAATACGTCAATGTAAATCTTTAAAACAACGAACAAGACCATGTTTAAATTATCATATAAATAGATGTTTAGCGCCATGTATGGGATATGTAAAAAAAGAAGAATATAAAGAGTTAATAGATGAGATTATAGATTTACTAGAAGGAAAAACTGATAAAATATTAAAGGAATTACAAATGCAAATGAATAAGGCTTCAGAAGATTTAGACTTTGAGAAAGCAGCAAATTTGAGAGATAGAAAACAAGCAATAGAAAGAGTTTCAGCAAAACAGAAAGTATCAAATATATCTGAAAATAATATAGATGTTATAGGGATTGCAAAATCAGAATTACAGGTATGTATTGAAATATTTTTTGTACGTGGAAGTAAAATGATTGGAAGAGAGCATTATTTTTATCAAGATTTAAAGGATATGGAAGATAGTGAAATTTTGTCAGGGTTTATTAAGCAATATTATATGGATAATCCTAATATACCTAGTAAAATTATGATAAGGAAAGAGATTGAAGATAAGGAAACAATAGAACAATGGTTATCCACAATTTTAGATAAAAAAGTGGAAATTAAATCACCTAAAAAAGGTGAAAAGCTTCGATTTGTTGAAATGGCAGAAAATAATGCAAAATTAACTTTAGAAAACAAAGAAAAAGAGAAAAATGAGATATTATTAGAATTAAAAGATGTTTTGAAATTAGAAAAATTACCAAGAAAAATTGAAACATATGATATTTCAAATATATCAGGTCAGTATATGGTTGCAGCTATGTGTGTACTAAAAGATGGAATGATTAAAAAGAATTTATCAAGAAGGTTTAAAATAAAAACTGTATATTCACAAGATGATCCAAAATGTATGGAAGAGGTAATTACAAGAAGATTAAAGCATTCAATAGAAAATCCAAAAGGAGGATTTGGAGAATTACCAGATGCAATTTTTGCAGATGGAGGTATCACCCAAATTAGAGCAATAAAAAAAGCTTTAGATAAGTATGATTTAGATATTCCTGTTTATGGAATGGTTAAGAATGATAAACATCAAACAAGAGCTTTAATAAAAGAAGATAGAAGTGAGTTTAAAATATCAGAAAATCTTATGAATTTGATAACTCAGTTCCAAGATACGGTTCATGAAACAGCTATTACATATCATAGAAAGTTGAGAGATAATGATATAACAAAATCAGAATTAGATGAGATTAAGGGAATTGGTAAAGTTAAAAAGCAAGAACTGCTAAAACATTTTGGTAGTATTGAACAAATTAAAAATGCAACTTTAAATGAATTGATGCAAGTAAAGGGAATAACTAAAGAAATTGCAAGTGAGATAATAATGAAATTCAATGATAAGTATTAGATTTTTATATCAAAAAATGTGAAATTTTGCGATGAAATTAAAAAAATATAGTAATAATTATAAAAAACTTGAATATACATATAAAAAATAAAAATAGGAGGATTTTTTATGGAAAACACAAAAGAAGAAGTATTCAAAGTTTTTTATAATTCTAGTTTAGAGAAATTACAAAATCAGGAAGAAAGTAAATTTGAAAAAATTATTAATAATATTAAAAATCATAAATTATTTACAACAGTTATTGTAGCTTTCATAATGTTTGCAACAGTTAATTTAGCAATGATATATAGTTTTATGAAAATTTTAAAAAATATATAAACTTTTAGTTAAAATAAAAAGGCAAAACTTAAATTTGACTAAATATTGGAAAACTTAATAAAATATGATAAAATATAACCATTCTAAATATTAAAATGGTTATTTTTTTATTGTATAAGAAAATTAAAAATTTTACTATATAATAAATACATTCAAGTTTTGATTTTTAAAATGATTAGTTTATACAAAATATTAGATTTAAAAGTTATAATATATTACAATATACTATTTGCTGGTCAGACTAATCATATAAGTAAGGTTGATAAATTTCAAATATAGAAGATTTAATCTAGCTTATCTATAGTAATAAGTGTCTTCCCAAACTGCACATAGTATATTTTGTATATTAATATATTAGATTTAAAAGTTATAATATATTAAAATATACTATTTGCTGGTCAGACTAATCATATAAGTAGGTTGATAAATTTCAGATATAGAAGAGTTAATCTATCTTATCTATATTAATAAGTGTCTTCCCAAACTGCGCATAGTGTATTTTACTATATTATAATTTTTAAATTATAATATAGAAGGCGAAACTTGAAAATAAGTACATTGTAAGGAGAATTAATAATTATGAATTTAGCAAATAAATGGAAAGAATATAAAATATTAGACATGGCAAATGGTGAAAAGCTAGAAAAATGGGGAGACGTAATATTAGCAAGGCCAGATCCACAAATAATTTGGAAAGATAAAAGCTTTCCAAATAAGTGGAAATCAATAAATGCCACATATCACAGAAGTAAAACTGGTGGTGGTTCATGGGAGTTTAATAAAAAAATGCCAAAACAGTGGCAAATACACTATGAAAATTTAACATTTAACATTAAACCTATGGGATTTAAGCATACTGGCTTATTTCCAGAACAAGCTGTTAATTGGAACTGGATGATTAATAAAATCAAATCAGAAAAAAAACAAATAAAAGTATTAAATTTATTTGCATATACTGGAGGTGCCACAGTTGCATGTTTATCTGCTGGAGCATCAGTGTGCCATGTTGATAGTTCAAAAGGTATGACAACATGGGCAAAAGAAAATGTTATAGCTTCTGGATTACAAGAAAGACCAGTTAGATTTATAGTTGATGATGTAGTAAAATTTGTTAATAGGGAAATTAGGCGTGGAAATAAATATGATGCAATAATAATGGATCCACCTTCATATGGAAGAGGTGCAAAAGGAGAAGTATGGCAATTTGAAGAAAATATATATGATTTAGTAGAGTTATGTACAAAGATTTTATCAGACAATCCACTGTTTTTTTTAATAAATTCATATACAACAGGAATATCAAGTGCAGTATTAAAAAATATATTAAATTTAACAGTTGGTAAAAATTACAAGGGGAAAATAGAAGCAGGAGAAATAGGTATACCAATGGAAGAATCAAAATTAGTATTACCATGTGGAATATATGGAAGATGGGAAAAATAACTTTATCATATTTAAGAAATTAAATAATCAAATACAAATATATTATCCAAGAAAAAAATTATAATTAAAAGGGGAATAACATGCAAAACTTAAAAGTTATTTATGAAGATAATCACATAATTATTGTAGAAAAAAAAACTAATATTCCATCACAAGCTGATAACACAGGTGATATTGATATGTTAGAAATTATAAAGCAATATATTAAAGAAAAATATAATAAGCCAGGAAATGTATATTTAGGTTTAGTTCATAGGTTAGATAGACCAGTTGGAGGAGTAATGGTTTTTGCAAAAACTTCAAAAGCAGCTTCGAGATTAAGTAATCAGGTACGAGAAAAGATTTTTAAAAAGAAGTATTTAGCTGTAGTTGATGGAGAAATAAAAAATAAGAGTGGTACTTTAGAAAATTACTTATATAAAGATGCAAGAAATAATATCAGTAAAGTTGTAAATAAAGATAAGAAAAATTCAAAATTTGCAAAATTAGATTATGAAGTTTTAAAATATAATGAAATTAAAAATTTAAGTCTAGTAAAAATAAATTTACATACAGGGCGACATCATCAAATAAGAGTACAGCTATCTAATTTTGGTCATAGTATTTTTGGAGATCAAAAGTATGGAACTAGAGGAAGGGGAAAACAAATTGCATTATGGGCATATGAACTTTCAATAGTTCATCCTATTACAGGAAAACAATTGACATTTAAGGATTTACCAGAACCTGTTGGAACATGGTGTATTTTAAAAAATAATTATTCAAGTTTTGATTTTTAAAATTATTAGTTTATACAAAAGTTATACTATATAGTAA
>CANTHA010000057.1 GCA_947653375.1 uncultured Clostridium sp.
TAAAAGTAGCTAAAGCCGTAAAAAGGAATAAAATAAAAAGATTAATTAGAGAAAATTACAAATTAATAGAAAAAGATTTAAAAAAAGGGCAAGATATAATATTTTTATGGAAAAAGAAAGTTGATATAAAAAATGCAAGTTTTAAGAATATAAAGGAAGATATGATTAGAATATTTAAAAGAGCAAATATATTAGAGGAAAATTAATGAAAAAAATTTTATTAAAAATAATAAATATTTATAAAAAATTTTTTTCTCCATTATTAGAGAAAAAAAATATAAAATGTAAATTTTATCCTACTTGTTCTGAATATACAAAACAAGCAATTGAAAAATATGGATCAACAAAAGGCTGTTTTTTAGGTATAAAAAGAATAATTAAATGTAATCCTTTTTCTAAAGGTGGTTATGATCCATTAAAATAATAATAAGGAGGAAACTTTAATGTTCCAATTTATACCAACAATTTTTGGATATTTATTGAAGTTTTTATATAATATAGTAAACAATTATGGATTTTCTATAATTTTATTCACTATAATAATAAAAATAATTTTATTACCATTATCAATAAAACAACAAAAAACAACAAAGAAAAGTGCAGAATTACAAGAGAAAATGAAGACAATTCAATTTAAATATAAAAATAGTCCTGAAAAATTAAATCAAGAAATGATGAATTTATACAAAAATGAAAAAATGAGTCCTTTTAGTGGATGTTTGACAGCAATTATACAATTTTTATTATTAATATCTATTTTTTATTTAGTAAGAAGTCCTTTAACTTATATGGAAAATATACCAGAAGAAAATTTAAATACATATAAACAGCAACTTCAAGATGAAGGAAAGCAAATAAGTGGAGCTTATCCAGAAATAGATATAATAAACGAGTATAAATGGTTAAAAGAAAAAAATCCTGAAGATAATTATATAGATAAATTAAATTTAGAGATGAACTTTGTAGGATTAGACTTGAGTAAAATACCACAAAAGAATATTGATGATTATAAAGTTTATATTATACCAATTTTATATATAATTTCATCT
Organism: uncultured Clostridium sp.; assembly: GCA_947653375.1. Taxonomy (GTDB): domain Bacteria; phylum Bacillota; class Clostridia; order TANB77; family CAG-508; genus CAG-269. The sequence continues at coordinate 1,050 of CANTHA010000057.1, forward strand.
TTTATCTCAATAAGAATGACAACAAATATGCAAGAAAAAATGACAAAGAAGAAAAAAGAAGATATTATTATAGATGGAGAAACAGGAGAAAAAATAGAAAAAGAAGAAAATGAGTTAGATGCAATTATGCAGACAAATAAAACTATGTCCTGGATGATGCCAATAATGTCAATTTCTATAGCTTTCATAGCACCATTAGGACTAGCATTATATTGGTTAATAAGTAATGTACTTATGATTGTAGAAAGATTAATTTTAAACAAAGTAGTTGATGACTAGGGGGGAGAGTAATGGAAAAAAGTATTATAACAGAAGGAAAAACAACAAATGAAGCAATAGAAAAAGGTTTAAAACAATTAGGAGTAGGAAAAAATAAAGTAAACATTAAAGTATTAGAAAATGAAGATAAAAGAAGCTTTTTTAGTATATTAACTCCAAGAGTCGTAAAAGTAGAATTAACTTTAAAAGAATCAAAAGTAGAAATAAATACAAGAAGAATAGAAAAAGTAGAAGTTAAATTAACAGAAGAAGAGAATATTTTGGCAAAAGAAAATATAAAGAAATTTTTAGATGAATTTTTAAATAATTTATCTGAAGATTCTAAATATAATATTAGTAATGATGAATTAGGAATAAGAGTAGAAATAAATGGTAAAAATTTAGGTTACCTAATTGGATATAGGGGAGAAACATTATATTCAATACAAACTATATTATCTACTATTGCAAATAAGGGAATATCAAAAAGAGTAAAAGTAATATTAGACATAGAAGGATATAAAGAAAAAAGAATAAAAACATTAGAACAATTGGCTATAAAGAATGCAAAAAGAGTTATAAAAACTAAAAAATCTATAAGATTAGAACCTATGCAAGCATATGAAAGAAAAATTATACATAGCAAATTACAAGAGATAAAAGAAGTAGAAACAAATAGTATAGGAGAAGAACCATATAGAAAAATAGTAATTTCATATAAAAAATAATAAAATTTGAGGTCAAAGATCAAGTTTTACAATAAAATGTAAAATTTATCTTTGACTTATTTTATATAATTAGGGAGGAAAAATAATGAAAACAATAGCTTCTATATCAACAGCACCACGGAATTGGTGGAATTGGGATAATAAGAATGAGTGGGAATAATTGTTTTGAAATATTAGAAAAAATATTTAAACAAAAGAAAGAAAAACCAATAGAAGAAATAAGAGGATATAGTATTAAATATGGAAATATTGTAGATGGTAAAGAAATAGTAGATGAAGTTTTAGTATCTTATTTTAAAGAACCTAAAAGCTATACAACAGAAAATATGTGTGAAATAAATTCTCATGGAGGTAATATTGTTGTTAAAAAAATACTAGAATTATGTCTAAAAAATGGGGCAGTTCTTGCAGAACCAGGAGAATTTACTAAAAAAGCTTTTTTAAATGGAAGAATAGATTTATTACAAGCAGAAGCAGTTATAGATATAATAAATGCTAAATCAGAAAGAGAAGCTAAAACAGGAATTAAGCAATTAGAAGGATATTTATCAAAGGAAATATTAGATATAAAAAAAGAAATTATGGATGTAATGGTAAATTTAGAAGTATCAATAGATTATCCAGAATATGATGTAGAAGATGTAACAAAAAGACAAATAAGAGAAATGTTAGAAAACATAGAAAGTAGATTAAAAAGATTAGAAAAAAGTTTTGAAAATGGAAGGATTATAAAAGAAGGAATAAAAACAGCAATTATAGGAAAACCAAATGTAGGGAAATCATCTTTATTAAATGCAATTCTAAAAGAAGAAAGAGCAATTGTTACTGAAATAGAAGGAACAACAAGAGATACAATTGAAGAATTTGTTATAATAAACGGAATTCCTTTAAAATTAATAGACACAGCAGGAATTAGAAAAGCTAAAGATAAAGTTGAAAAAATAGGAATTGATAAGTCTAAAGAAATAGCTAGTTCAGCTGATTTAGTAATAGCTATTATAGATTCAACTAGAGATATATGTAAAGAAGATAGGGATATATTAAAAATAGCTAAAAATAAAAAATCTATAATAGTTTTAAATAAAGCAGATTTAGAAAATAAAATAAATGAAAATAATGAAGAATTACAAGATATAAGTAAACATATTGTGAAAATATCAGCTTTAAAAAATGAAGGTATAGAAGATTTATACAAAGAAATTTTAGAAATGTTTAATATTAATGAAATAAATTTTGATAATGATTTAATAATCACTAATGTTAGACAAAAAGAAAATATTTCAAAAGCAATTAAAAGTGTACAAAAAGCAAAAGATGTAGAAATTGAAAATGTACCATTTGATATAATGGCTATTTTTATTAAAAATATAATGGAAGATTTAGCTTCTATAACAGGAGAAGTTGTTAGTGAAGATATAATAAATGAAATTTTTTCTAGATTTTGTTTAGGAAAGTAATTTATAAGCGTGAGGATCAAAAATAAGCTGATTTTATAAAAAAAGAATATAATATCATAAATCAAAAATAAAAATAAATATAAAAAGAATTTCGAATTTGAAACAAAAGCAAAAGTTACATAACACATAAAACTTATAAGTTTAATTTAATTTAAAATATAAAAAGTGAAATAAAATACCGAAATATAAAACATGAAATAGAATAATAAAAAATATAAATATAACTGATAAGTAAAAATAATGCTATTTTACAAAAAAACAGTTATTTCTGTTTCACAGGGAAAATAAATAAAATTAGGAGGAACAAAATGAACTATAATGCAGGAAATTATGATGTAGCAGTAATTGGAGCAGGACATGCAGGATGTGAAGCAGCATTAGCTGCTGCAAGACTAGGAATGAAAACTTTGATTTTTTCTATTAGTTTAGAAGCTATAGCAAATATGCCATGTAATCCTCATATAGGAGGAAGTTCTAAAGGTCATCTAGTTAGAGAAATAGATGCTCTTGGAGGAGAAATGGGAAAAAACATAGATAAAACTATGATACAAATTAAAATGTTAAATACATCAAAAGGACCAGCGGTACACTCTTTAAGAGCACAAGCTGATAGAAAAAAATATCAAGCAGAAATGAAACATACTTTAGAAATGCAAGAAAATTTAGAGGTAAAACAAGGAGAAATTATTAATATAAATGTTGAAAATGGAACAGTTAAATCAGTAGAGACAGATGTAGGTGCTGTGTATAATGTAAAAACTATAATATTAGCAACTGGAACATATTTAAAAGGAAAAATTTTTATAGGAGATTATTCAAAAGAAAGTGGGCCAGATGGTGTAGCAGCTGCAAATAAATTGTCAAAATGTTTAAAATCTATGGGGATACAACTGATAAGATTTAAAACGGGAACACCTGCAAGAATAAATAAAAGAAGTATAGATTTTAGCAAAATGGAAGTACAAAAGGGAGATAATAATATAGAAGCATTTTCTTTTGAGAATAATCCAAAGGAATTCGAACAAGTTGATTGTTATTTAACATATACAAATGAAAAAACTCATGAAATAATTAGAAAAAATTTACATAGATCTCCTCTATATGCTGGAATGATTGAAGGAACAGGCCCTAGATATTGTCCTTCAATAGAAGATAAAGTAGTAAGATTTAGTGACAAACCAAGACATCAAGCTTTTGTAGAGCCTGTAGGATTAGATACAGAGGAAATGTATATACAAGGAATGAGTTCGTCATTGCCTGAAGATGTTCAAATTGCGTTATATCATACAATTCCAGGATTAGAAAAAGCAGAATTCACAAGACCTGCATATGCAATTGAATATGATTGTATAGATCCTTCTAATTTAAAGTTATCTTTAGAATATAAAGGAATAGAAGGTTTATTTATGGCAGGACAAATAAATGGTACCTCAGGATATGAAGAAGCAGCATGTCAAGGGGTAATTGCGGGGATAAATGCCAGTAGAAAAATAAAAGGAAAGAAACCTATCATTCTTGATAGAACTCAAGCGTATATAGGTGTATTAATAGATGATATTGTTACTAAAGGAACAAATGAACCATATAGAATGATGACTTCTAGAGCTGAATATAGATTATTATTAAGGCAAGATAATGCTGATTTAAGATTAACTGAAATAGGACATGATGTAGGATTAATAAATGATGAAAGATACAATAAATTTATTAAAAAGAAAGAAAATATTGAAAGAGAAATTAAAAGGTTAAAAAATATTATTGTAAAACCAACAGAAAAAGTTAATAAATTATTGAAAAGATATAATACATCTGAACTTACAACTGGGACTAAAATGGCCGAATTATTAAAAAGAACAGAGTTGAGTTATGATAATCTTGAAAGTATTGATACAGGAAGACCGCAATTAACAAAGCAAGAAAGAGATGAAGTTGAAATACAGATAAAATATGAAGGTTATATAAAAATGCAAGAAGATCAGGTTAAAAAATTTAAAAAACTAGAAGAAAAAATTTTGCCAGAAGATATAAATTATGAAATGTTAAAAGGTATTAGTTTAGAAGCTAGACAAAAATTAAATAAATTTAAACCACATTCAATAGGACAGGCATCAAGAATATCAGGGGTTTCTCCAGCAGATATATCTGTTTTATTAGTTTACTTACAACAAAGAAAACAGGAGGAAATTAAATGAATAAAGAGGATTTTAAGAATTATTTAGATAAATATTGTAAAGAATTAGACATTTGTTTAGATGATGAACAATTAGAAAGTTTTTATAAATTTAAAGTAAATTTAATTAAATGGAATAATAAAATTAATTTAACTTCTATTATTAAAGATGAAGAAATTATAATAAAACATTTTATAGATTCTTTAACTATTGAAAAATATATTGTAAAAAATGCATATTTTGTTGATGTTGGAACAGGAGCAGGTTTTCCAGCAATACCAATAAAAATAGCAAGACCTGATGTGAAAATGGTATTGCTAGATTCTTTAAATAAAAGAATTACATTTTTGAATAATTTAATAAGAGAACTAAATTTAAAGAATATAGAGGCAATTCATTCTCGAGCTGAAGATTTTGGAAAAAATATAAAATATAGAGAAAAATTTGATGTTGCAACTTCAAGGGCAGTAGCTAATTTAGCTACTTTGACAGAATATACAATTCCATTAGTAAAAAAAGAAGGAAAATGTATTTATATGAAGGGAGCTGAAATAGAACAGGAATTAGAAGATAGTAAAAATGCAATTAAGATTTTAGGAGCAAAGGTTGAAAGTATAAATCAATTAGAATTACCTAATTATAACGGTAAAAGAAATATTGTTATATTAAATAAAGTTAATAATACACCTAATAAATATCCTAGAAAATCTGGAGTTCCAATGAAACAGCCAATTGTTAATTAGTACTGTTTTAATTTATATATTATTATTAATATTTATTTATTAATATATTATAGATTATAAGTATCAAGATTATTATTTTATCAATTTCTTATTAATTCCTCGGCTACCTTTCATGACGTCAACAAATTCTAAAATAAAAGTCATAACAATACCCGAAAACAGGACCTTTTATGACTTTTATTTTGAATTTGTAAAACTATTTCAGTCGCATTCGTCATTTATAAGAAATTGATAAAATAATAGTCTTGATTTTCTAAAAAAATAAACTGTGAATAGAAATAATTAATTATAAAAAAGTCAATAAATTTTGTTATTTTTATTGACTTTTTTTGTATATTTTTATATTATTATAGTGTACATAATAAGTAATCTATAAGTAAAATTAAACTAAAATGGAGGCAATACAAATTGGGAAAAATAATATCAGTAGCAAATCAAAAAGGTGGAGTTGGAAAGACAACCACAACAATTAATTTAAGTACAATATTAGCTAAAAAAGGTAAAAAAGTATTATTAATAGATGCAGATCCACAAGGAAATGCAACAAGTGGATTAGGAGTTGATAAAGAAGTAGAAATATCAACTTATGATGTGTTAGTAAATGATTCTACATTACAAGAAGCTGTTCAAGAAACAAATATAAAAAAATTAAAAGTATGTGCTTCTAATATGAATTTAGCAGGAGCAGAAGTTGAATTAGTATCAATGATGTCAAGAGAACAAAGATTAAAAGAGAAAATTGAATATATAAAACAAGAATATGATTATATATTTATTGATTGTCCTCCATCATTAGGATTAATAACATTAAATTCTTTTACAGCTTCAGATAGTGTATTAATTCCTGTTCAATGTGAATACTATGCTTTAGAAGGTTTAGGTCAATTATTAAACACAATTAATCTTGTAAAAAAACATTTAAATAAAGATATTGAAATTGAAGGTGCATTACTTACAATGTATGATATAAGGACAAACCTTTCAAATCAAGTAGTAAAAGAGGTAAAAAGATATTTTGATAATAAAGTTTATAAAACAGTAATTCCACGAAATGTAAGATTAAGTGAAGCTCCAAGTTATGGAATGCCTATTACAGAATATGATCCTAGATCAAAAGGAGCAAAAAGTTATATAAAATTTGCAAAAGAATTTTTAAAAGCAAATGAAGATAAAAAAGCAAAACATATGAGTGAATAAAGAGAGGAAAGTGATATAAATGGCAAAAAAAACAGGACTAGGGAAAGGATTAGATGCATTATTTGGACCAACTCCAGAAGAAGAAAAAATACAAGAAAATGATACATTAAAAAATTTAAAAATAACTGAAGTAGAGCCAAATAGAGATCAACCAAGAAAAAATTTTGATCAAGAAGCATTAGAAGAATTATCAGAATCAATTAAAGAATATGGGTTGATACAGCCAATAGTAGTTACCAAAAAAGATGATTATTATAGTATAATTGCGGGAGAAAGAAGATGGAGAGCTTCAAAACTAGCAGGATTAAAAGAAATACCAGCAATAATAAGAGAAGACAATGAAAAAATAAATTCAGAAATATCTTTAATAGAGAATATGCAAAGAGAAGATTTAAATCCATATGAAAAAGCATTAGGAATTAGAACTTTAATTGATAATTATGGTATGTCTCAAGAAGAAGTTGCAAAAAAACTTGGTAAGGGAAGAAGTACAATTGCAAATTGGGTAAGAGTTTTAAATCTTGAACCACGTGTTTTAGAAATGGCTAAAAAAGGTAAGTTAACTGAAGGTCATTGTAAAGCTTTACTTGCAATTACTGATCCTGAAAAACAATATGACACTGCAATTCAAATGTTAGAAAGAGGAGAAACTGTAAGACAAGTTGAAAGAAAAGCAAAATCAAAAGTAAGTAAAGAAGAGCAAAAAAGAAACCATATTTTATATAAAAATATAGAAGATACATTTCAGGGATTTTTTGGAACAAAGGTAAAATTAGATGCAGGAAAACGAAGAGGAAAAATAATTATAGAGTATACTTCAAATGATGATTTAGAAAGATTACTAGATTTAATAAAATAAAAGGGGGATAATATGGAAGAAATTATTGGAATGATAAATACAGATATTTTTTTAATAATATTATCATGTGTAAGTTGTATATCTTTTATTGGTTTATTAATAGTTATGACTAGATTTTATAAATTAAATAAAAAATATCGCAATTTTATAAGTAAATTAAGTAATGGAGCAAATATAGAAGAAGATTTAGAAAATTATATACATAGAGTAGAAAAAATAGAGAAAGAAAATTATGAAATAAAAGAAAATATTGAAATATTAGATAAAGATTTAAAAAATTGTGTTCAAAAAGTGGGATTAGTCAGATATAGTGCATTTAAAGATACTGGTAGTGACTTGAGTTTTACTCTTGCTTTGTTAAATGAACAAAATGATGGAGTTGTTTTGAATGGTATATATTCAAGAGAAATGTCAAATATTTATGCTAAACAAGTTTATAAAGGTGAGTCAAGTAACACTTTATCTGAAGAAGAAAAACAGGCAATAAAAATAGCAATAGAAAGGTAAAATAAGCTATTGACAAATTAAAATAAAAATGCTAATATATAAATGCTGTTAGCAAAAATGGAGAGGTGGTCGAGCGGTTTAAGGCACCAGTCTTGAAAATTGGCGTAGGTTCATCCCTACCGTGGGTTCGAATCCCACCCTCTCCGCCAAAAAGTTAGATATATAGATATTGAATATCTAACTTTTATTAATATAATATGGAGATGTACCCAAGTGGTGAAGGGGACTGTTTGCTAAACAGTTAGGTCTCGAAAGGGGCGCGGAGGTTCGAACCCTCTCATCTCCGCCAAAAAAATACAAAAAAGTATTGTATTTTAGGTTAAAGTGGTTTATAATATATAATATATGTTAATTATATGAGG
>CANTHA010000058.1 GCA_947653375.1 uncultured Clostridium sp.
AAATCTATCTTTTAATATATTAACCATATTCTTATCTAATTCTATACAAATTACTTTTTCCGCTTTATCTAATAACTTTTTTGTTAATGTTCCTAAACCAGGACCAATTTCAATTATACAATCTTGTTTTGTTATTTCACTACTATCTATTATAGCAGTAACTACTTCTTCACTAATCAAAAAATTTTGTCCTAAAGATTTATTAGCTTTTATATTATATTTTTTCATTATAAATTTAGTTTCTTCTAAAATACTATCCATTTCTATTCCTTTTTAATAAATTTATATTAGCAAATGCTAACCTGTAAATTTATTTTAGTATAATTCACTTAATTTTTCAAGTTTTTTATCTGTGTTAAAAGTTATAATATATAGTAAAATACACTTATGCGCAGTTTAGGAAGACATTTATTAATATAGATAAGCTAGATTTAACTATTGTATATTTGAAATTCATCAAACTTATTTATATGATTAGTCTGACTAGCAAATAATGTATTTTACTATATATTATAACTTTTAACTCTAAATATTTATTATAATAAATATACTTTTATATAGTTTAGATTGAGAAAAACCAAAAAAATTAAAAGTTAAACAATTTATTATTGATTTTTATTAAATTTTCCTATAGAATATACTTGTATATTAAACAAAAGAGGGGTTAGTATGAAAGAACCTAAAAATAAAAAAAGAAAAATTAATAATTCTAATATTATAAATATGAAAACAAAATTTAGCTCTAAAAATCTTATACACACTAAAAAAATGAGAATCACCTTAATAATATCAATTATAATATTTATTATTTTAGTTATAAGAATAGGGTTCATTCAATTTGTTCAAGGGAACTATTTAAAAGAATTAGCTTATAAGCAACAAACTATAAACCAGATAATAAGTCCTAAAAGAGGAAATATTTATGATTCAACTGGAAAAGCTCTAGCAATAAGCGCTCAAGTTGATACTATAACTATTAATCCTTCTAAAATTTCAAGTAATAATACTGAAAAAACAAAAGAATTAAAAGAAAAAGTTGCAAAAGGTCTTTCTGAAATTTTTGAACTTCCTTATGAAGATGTATTAAGTAAAGTTTCTAGTGATTCCCAAGTTGAAACAATTGCTAAAAAAGTTGAGCAAGATAAAGTTGAACAATTAAAAGAATGGATGAAAAATAATGAAGTTTCTATAGGAATTAATATTGATGAAGATAGTAAAAGATATTATCCATATAGCACAGTTGCATCAAACTTAATTGGATTTTGTGGTAGTGATAACCAAGGATTAAGTGGTATTGAATCTAAATGGGATTCTTCTTTAACTGGTACCCCAGGAAAAATTGTTAGTTACAAAGGAAGTAATCAACAAGAAATTCCTAATGCAGAAGAAACTTATATCTCTGCCGAAAATGGTAATAACTTAACTCTAACAATTGATTTAAGTATTCAAACAATTGTAGAAAAATATTTAAAACAAGCTGTAGATGATAACTCTTGCTCTCGAGGTGGTAATGTAATTGTTATGAATCCTAAAACAGGGGATATTTTAGCAATGGCTTCATATCCTGATTATGATTTAAATTCACCTTATACACCTAATTCTTATTTAGACAAAACTTATAATTCTCTTTCTACAGAACAAAAAGGTGAAGCTCTATATAAGATGTGGGCAAATAAGTCAGTTGCAGAAACTTATGAACCTGGCTCTACATTTAAAATAATCACATCTGCAGTAGCTTTAGAAGAAAATATTGCAACTAGCGATAAATCTGGTAGCTTTTATTGTAAAGGATATGAAGAATTTCAAGATGTTCAAAATTCTACTATAGAAATAAGTTGTTGGAGAGATGAGCCTCATGGTGTTCAAACTTTGAGACAAGCTCTATGTAATTCTTGTAATCCTGCTTTTATGCAACTTGGAAAAAAGATTGGTGCACCAACTCTTTATAAATACTATGACGCTTTTGGTCTTTTTGATTCTACAGATTCTGGCTTATATGGTGAACAAAAAAGTATATTTCAATCTTTAGATAAAGTAGGACCTGTAGAATTAGCAACAATGTCATTTGGCCAAAGATTAAATGTTACACCTCTACAAATGATTACTGCTGTATCTTGTGTAGCAAATGATGGTGTTTTAATGAAACCTAGAATTGTAAAACAAATTTCCAATACTGAAAACGGATATACAAATGAGGTTCCAGTTACAAAAGTAAGACAAGTTATCTCAAAGGAAACTGCTCAAACAGTTAAATCAATGATGGAATCTGTTGTAACATCTGGTACAGGTAGACATGCTGCTGTTACGGGATATTCAATAGGTGGAAAAACTGGTACTTCTGAACCAACTGAAAGTAATGCAGATGAAGGATATGTGGCATCTTATGTAGCAATATCCCCTATTGAAGATACTCAAGTTGTATTATTACTTACTTTGTATGATCCACAAGGAGTTAGTTATCAAGGTGGACAAGTTGCAGGACCTGTAGTATCCCAAATGTTATCTGAAATATTACCTTATTTAGGAATACCTTCTGATTCTGAAACATTAAACAATGCTAATTCAAAAAACTTCATAACTGTACCAGATGTAAAAAACAAAACTGTATCTGAAGCTGAAAAAGCATTAAAAACTGCAGGATTTACAGTTAAAACATATATTAAAGGAGACCCAAACACATTATTAGTAAAAGATCAAACTCCAAAACCTGGTATAACTTTAGCAAAAAATTCTATTGTAGTTTTATATGGAGAAGATAGTAATGTTTCAACATCTGTAGTTGTTCCTGATCTAAAAGGAATGAATGCTTCTGAAGCAACAAATGCTTTAAAAAATAAAAATTTAAATATAACTATTGAAGGAACTGGAACTGTTATAACTCAAGATTATTCCAAAGATGAACAAGTCCCTGAAGGTACAGTCATAAGGGTAACCTTAAAACAGATATTAACAGATGCTCATTAATATATTTTAGGAACATTGCATTTTTTGCAATGTTCCTATTGCATTGTTTCATTTCTCCAATATTCATTTAATAATTTATTTAGTTTTCTTATTTTTTCAAATTTATTTATTACAAAGTTTAATTCTTTTACCTCTTTTCCACATAAAAAAATCATCCATGCTTCTTTATTATTTATTTTATTTTCTTTAATCAAATTAAATTTTGGTAATTCTAATATATAAAGTCCTATTTCTTCTGAATATCCATTTTCGTCTGGATTACTTTTTATAACTAAATTTTGTTCATATGTATTACAACCAAAATAATTAAAATCTAATATATTTATTGTTTTAGTTTTTACAATTTTTCTACAATCATTGTATTTTAATTGGTTTGTATGTATCTGTGCATAATATAATAATATTTTATTTTGTACATTTTCTAAACATCCATCAATAAATTGGATTCCTATATTCATTTCTTCATTATTATTAAATTTAACTCTTACATCTACAATACCAAAATTTTCTTCACTGGGAAGGTTTTTACTTTCTAAATACGGATTTAATTTTATTTCTTTTATTTTTTCATCTAAAAATGTTTCTATAATATCTTGAATAATATCTAAATTTTCTTTTGAATTTAAAATCTTTCGTAAAACAAAATTACTATGTGAAATAAATTTTCTATTCATAAATATTTTATAAAATTATCCTTTCTTAAAGATTTAAATTATATAATTTTATAAAGTATATTTTCTTTTTATCTTCTTTGTCAATAGGTTTGCAGACATTTTTCGTGGTTTTCATCGCATTTTTCGACAAATCTAAAAGCATATACTAAACTTTTAATATATGCTCAATTTTATTTAATCTATTTATTACTTCTTTTACATTATCTCTTGGAGTAGATGCACCTGCCATAATTCCAATTATTTTTAAATTATTTATCCAATTTTCTTGTATTTCATCTTTATTTTCAATATGTAAAACTTTATTACAATATTGCTTTGCTAATTCATATATCTTTTTTGTATTTGAACTATTTTTACCTCCAATTATAATCATTCCATCAACTTTTTTAGCAATCTCCTCTGTTTCTTTTTGCCTCATTTCAGTTGCTCTACAAATTGTGTTTTTTACAACAAAGTCAATATTATATGATATTTCCTTTAAAATATTTTCTTTTATAATATTAAATTTTTTTACACTATATGTAGTTTGTGATATTAATAATAGCTTTTTAAATGATGATTTTTTAAATAATTTTATTGCTTCATTTACTTGTGTTTCGTCTTCTATAATATATGAATTTTTACCACAGTAACTTATTGTACCTATATTCTCAGGATGTTTTTGGCTACCACATAAAAATACATAATATCCATTAGCTACATATCTTTCAGCTATTTCGTGTATTTTTAAAACATTTTGACATGTATAGTCCTTTATATTTATTTTATTTTTATTAGCAATTTCATATATTTCTTTTTTCACACCATGTGCTCGTATAATTACATCTGTATTTTTTATTTTATCAATTTTTTCTATAAATTTTAATCCTTGTTTTTCTAGTTCAGATATAACCTGTTTATTATGTACAATTTCTCCTAAACAATATATATTGTTATCTTTTTTTCTATTTAATTCATCTTTTGCACCATTTACTGCTCTTTCAACTCCATAACAAAAACCAGCAGTTTTTCCTGTTATTATTTCCATTTTACTCCTCATATTTAATTAATCATTTTTAGTATTTCTTTCTGTAACTCTTCTACAATCTTTTCTTGTGGTATTTTTCTTATTATTTTTCCTTTTTTAAAAAGTAATCCTTCTTTTATCCCTCCTGCAATTCCTATATCAGCTTCTTTTGCTTCTCCTGGTCCATTAACAGCACATCCCATTACAGCTACTGTAATATTACTTTTTATTGTTTGCAAAAAGTTTTCTACTTGCTTTGCTATTGGAATTAAATCTATTTGCGTTCTTCCACAAGTAGGACAAGAAATTAGTGTTGGTGTATTGAAATATAAATTACAATCTTTTAGTATTTCTTTTGCAACTCTAATCTCATTTATAGGGTCATCCGATAATGAAACTCTAATTGTATCACCTATACCCTTTCTTAATAAATATCCTAATCCAATACTTGATTTAATTGTTCCACTAAACTCTGTTCCTGCCTCTGTTATTCCTAAATGAAGTGCACAAGTAAATTCTTTTGCTGCTTCTTCATATGCAGCAATACATAAATCTAAATTTGATGCTTTTAATGATATTGCATAATTATGAAATTCTAATCTTTCTAAAATATCTATATGTGATTTTGCACTTTCAACCATAGCTTTTGCAGTTGGTTTACCATATTTTTTTAATAAGCTCTTTTCTAATGAACCTGCATTCACACCAATTCTAATTGGAATATTTGATTTCTTACAAGCATCTACTACTGCTTTTACTTTTTCTTCTGAACCTATATTACCAGGGTTTATACGTACTTTGTCTACTCCTGACTTTATAGCTTCTAAAGCAATTTTATAGTCAAAATGTATATCTGCAACTATTGGAATATGTATTTTTTCTTTTATTTTTTCTATTGCTTTTGCATCTTCAATATCTAAACATGCAACTCTTATTATTTCACAACCAACTTTTTCTAATGATAATATTTGTTTTACTGTGGAATTTATATCTTTTGTTTTTGTATTACACATTGATTGTATAACAACTTTATTTTGTCCACCTATTTGTACATTTCCTACCATAATCTTATTTGTATTTTCTCTATTCATTTTATTACCTTCTATTTTTTACTTTTCTATATTTAAACATATTTATGTTTTTTTTTCAATAAAAATATGGCAATTGCTCAAAAATATGGTAGCTATTCAGAAGTAATCATTGTAAATAAAAGAAATAACTTTTGTTACAAAATATAGTCTATAACCATTATATTTTAAGCCATTGTCATACAAGAAAAAAACGTATTATACATATTTTTATGTATAAATACGTTGATTATTATTTTGTTGCAATATAATATCCTACTCCTCTTTTTGTCATTAGTATTCTTGGTATTGAAGTATCTTTTTCAATCTTTTCTCTTATTCTTCTTACAGTTACATCAACTGTTCTAATGTCTCCATAATATTCATATCCCCATACTTTTTCTAATAATGTTTCTCTTGTTATTACTTGTTCTGGTTGAGAAGCTAAAAATTTTAGTACTTCAAATTCTCTTAATGTTAAGTCTATTACTTCTCCTCTGACTTTTACTTCAAATTTATCTAAATCTAATTCTAATTCTCCCACTATAATTTTATTTTCTTTTTTGCTTTCTTCTTGTGTTTTTGTATTCATTACTTGAACATTTGTAATTGCTTCTATTTTTCTTAAATTTGCTTTTACTCTTGCTACTAATTCTCTAACACTAAATGGCTTTGTGATATAATCATCTGCTCCTAGTTCTAAACCAAGAATTTTATCAATTTCACTATCCTTTGCTGTCAACATTATTATAGGAACATTTAAAGAGTTTTTTATTCTTTTGCAAACTGATAATCCATCTAGCTTTGGTAGCATAATATCTAATAAAATTAAGTCTGGTTGTTTTTCTAATGCCATATTAACAGCTGTTAGTCCATCACTTGCTGTTATTGTATTATACCCTTCTTTTTCTAAATTGTAGACTAATATGTCTACTATTGGTTGTTCGTCATCAACAATTAATATTGTTCTTGCATCTTTTTTTAATTCTTCTTCCACAAAAAATCCGCCTTTCTAATAGCTTTATTTTTATATTATATTTATATCATAATAGTTTGCATTATACAAGTTTTTTTTCAAATTTTCTTTTTTAGTTCTTCTAATGCTATTGCTAATTGATCTGGACATGATGTTCCTTTATTTCCACATGGTATTCCTTTTAGTCTTCTAATTGCTTCATCAATATTCATTCCTCTTATTAGATTTGATACTCCTACTGTATTCCCTGCACAGCCTCCTACTATTGTGACTTTTTTTATTATTTCTCCTTCTGTTTCTATTATTATTTCTTGTGAACATACTTTGTTACTTGGTGTAAATCTGTGTTCCATTTTTCCCTCCTCATTTGCATAAGTTATCCGTAAGACTCGAATTTCATTCTTCGTCAACGGCTAACTTAATATGTACATCTTGTAGCTGTTCTTGTGAAACTTGTGATGGTGCTTTCATTAATAGGTCTCTTGCTTTTTTGTTTTTTGGAAATGCTATTATTTCTCTTATGTTTTGCGAATCTGTTATTAGCATTACCATTCTGTCTACTCCTGGTGCTGCTCCTGCATGTGGTGGTGTTCCGTATTGAAATGCATTATATAATGCACCAAATCTTTCTTTTACATCTTTTTCTGTATATCCTGCTATTTTAAATGCTTTAATCATTATTTCTGGATTGTGATTTCTTACTGCTCCTGATGCCATTTCATACCCATTACATACTAAATCATATTGGTATGCTAATATGTCTAATGGATTTTTATTCTCTAAATCTTCTAGTCCTCCCTGTGGCATTGAAAATGGATTATGACTGAATTCTATTTTTCCTTCATCATTTAATTCATACATTGGAAAATCTACAATAAAACAAAATCTATATACATCTTTTTCCAATAATTCAAGTCTCTTTCCTAATTCAATACGTACTAACCCTGCTATTTTTTGTGCTTTTTTTAATTCGTCCGCAATAAAAAATATACTTGAATTATTTTTAAAATTATATCCATTTTGTAATTGTTCTTTTATATTATCTGTTATAAATTTTGCAATTCCTCCTGTAATGTTTCCTTCTTTATCAATTTTTGTCCATGCTAAACCTTTTGCTCCTATTTCTTCATCAGTAGCAAATTCTACCATTTTATCAAAAAACTTTCTTCCCTGTTCTGCTCCATTTGGTACTATAATTGCTTTTATTGTCTTATCTTTAAATGCATTGAAATCTGAATGTTTAAATACTTGTGTTACATCTTGTATTATTAAAGGATTTCTTAAGTCTGGCTTATCTATACCGTATTTTTCCATTGCTTCTTTATAAGGTATACGTATAAATTCCCCTTCATCAACTTTCCAATTTGTGAATTTTTTAAAAGTATATGGTATAACATCTTCCATAACTTTAAAAACATCTTCTTGTGTAGCAAAACTCATTTCATAATCTAGCTGATAAAACTCACCCGGTGCTCTATCTGCTCTTGGATCTTCATCTCTAAAACATGGTGCTATTTGATAATATTTATTAAATCCACCCATCATTAGTAATTGTTTAAATTGTTGTGGTGCCTGTGGCAATGCATAAAATTCTCCAGGATTTAACCTACTTGGTACTAAATAATCCCTTGCACCTTCTGGTGATGAATTAGCCAAAATTGGTGTTTGTATTTCTGTAAATCCTAATTCATCCATTTTATTTCTTAATATTTTTAGAATTTCTGAACGTAGCAAAATATTATTGTGTAGCTTTTCATTTCTTAAATCTAAAAATCTATATTCTAATCTTAAATCTTCTCTTACTTGTTGCTTTGAGTTTATTTCAAAAGGTAATACATTTTTACATTTTCCCAATACTTCAATTTCAGATGCAATTACTTCTATTTCTCCTGTTGGTATATTATTATTTTTATTACTTCTTTCCACAATTTTTCCGTTTTATGTAGATACAACTTTCTGTTGTAAAGTCATTTATTTGTTTTTGTAATTTTTCATCATTAACAACTACCTGAGTAATACCAAATTCATCTCTTAAATCTATAAAAATCATTCCACCCAGGTCTCTAATTTTTTGAATCCAACCTGACAATTCTACTTCTTCATTTAAATTCCTAATATTTAATTCTCCACAATTTTTAGTTCTATACATCTTTTTCCCCCAAAATTAAAATTATATACATTAAATCATATTTTTACTAGTTTTTCAAGAATAATCTTAAATTTTGCCACTGGTTCCGGGTTTAATTGGCAATATGTGACAAAGGGGTCGCCCTTTTTTGTCACAAGTTTTTTACAAAATTAATGAATCCTAATAAAAATTTTATATATTTTTAATATCTTTCTATTGCAATGTAAAAAACACATAATAACTTGATTGCTCTAATTGCATTAGTTATAAGCTCACTTGTTTACTTATGTGATTATTATAAAATAAATATATTAAATATTTTAATTTTAATATTAATAAAATTTGCCAACCAAACCCGGAACCAGTGGCAAATTTTATCTTGATATTTCT
>CANTHA010000059.1 GCA_947653375.1 uncultured Clostridium sp.
GATATTATTATCTTTATTTATGGAGGTAAAAAATGGATTGTATTTCAAAATCAGATATTGATAAAGTGTTTGGTAAGATTTTAAGAAATTTTCGCATAAAAAATCACCTTACACAAGAGCAATTGTCTGAAAAATTAGGTATTTCGCTAAAGTATATTTCTAGAATAGAAAATGGAAATAACGGAATAAAAACTCAGACTCTAATTAATTATATGAACACTTTAGGAATTATGCCTAATATAATATTTAAAGAATTTATTATTGATAAAAATGTTATTAATAGCATTGAACTATTTGAAAAAATAAATTCCTTAAATGAAGAACAAAAAACTTTTGTAAATTCAATGATTGATTTACTATAAAGTGAAACGTCTGGGACAGGTCTCAAGTGTATCATTTTTGTCGATTTTTGTTTATTTAGATAATTTTCGACAAAAATGATACACTTGAGACCTGTCCCAGACGTTTCACTTTTTTCTTATTTATTCTTGCCAAAATGCTTTATATGTTTTATATGCTGAATATATATCATACTTATTTGTTACTTCATATGGTGCATGCATTGATAATACTGGAACTCCGCAATCTATTACATCTGCTCCTTTATTTGCTAAAATATAAGCAATAGTACCTCCACCGCCAATATCAACCTTTCCAAGCTCTGCTACTTGATAATGTATACTATTTTTTTCTAATATATTTCTTATCCATGCAACATATTCTGCATTTGCATCTGACGCACCTGATTTTCCTCTAGCACCTGTATATTTGTTTAGACTAATACCTTTACCTAAAAATCCTGCATTATTTTTATCTGATACAGAAGCATATATTGGATCATATCCTGCATCTACATCTGATGATAGCATTTTAGAAAAGCAAAATACTTTGTCTAATAAATTTGGTCTATTTTTTTGTAATTTATTTAATATTTCTGAAATGAAGAAATCAAACATATGTGATTCCATACCTGTATTTCCCATACTTCCTATCTCTTCTTTATCAGATAATATACATACTGCTGTATTTTTTACATTTTCTAATTCCATCATTGCAATAAGTGAAGTATATGCACATACTTTATCATCTTGACCATATGCTGCAACCATACTTTCATCTAATCCTAAAGATCTTGCTTTAAATGCTGGTACTAACTCTATTTCTGAACTATTTAAATCTATTTCGGTAATTCCATATTTTTCATTTAAAATATTTAAAATATTTAACTTTACTTTTTCTGTAGCATTTTTATCATTATATGGAATACTTCCAATTAATAAATTTAGGTTTTCACCTTCTACTCCCTCTTTTAACTTTTTCTCCATTTGTTCCATAGCCAAATGTGGTAACAAGTCTGTAATTGTGAATATTGGATCATTTTCATCTTCACCAATATTTATTTCAACTCTTTCTCCATTAGTCTTTACTATAACTCCATGCATACTTAAAGGTATTGTTGTCCATTGATATTTTTTTATTCCTCCATAATAATGTGTTTTAAAATAAGCTAAGTCTGTGTCTTCATATAAAGGATTTGGTTTTAAGTCTAATCTTGGTGAGTCAACATGTGATCCAATGATATGAAGTCCATTTTCGATTGTTTCTTCGCCTATTATAGCTAAATACATACTTTTATCTCTATTAATAAAATATACCTTATCTCCAGGTTTTAAAGTTTGAAACTCCATTATATCTCTATATCCATTTACATCTGCTATTTTTCTTGCTTCCTTTATGAATTCCCTTTCAGTTTTAGCAATATTTAAAAAGTCTATATATTTTTTTGATAAATTAAATATTTTACCTTTTTCTTCATCATCTACATATTGCCATCCATTTTCTTTTTTATTAAATAGTCTTTTTTCTAAACTTTCTTCCATATTTTATCCTCCTTTGTTATGTTTTGATTATAACACTATAAAAATTATTTTTCCATACTTTTTACAATTTATTCCTATTTTGAATAATTATATCTAAATAAGCCATACTAAAATAAAAAATTGAGAGGTGAGTTATGGATTCTTTATGGATAGATTCTATTAAAAATAATATTGAATATGAAAGTTTAAATGAGAATATCTCTACAGATATATGTATTATTGGTGCAGGTATATTTGGACTTACTTGTGCCTATTATTTAACTAAACTTGGTTTTAATGTTACAGTTTTAGAAAAATATAAAATTGGTGAAAAAAACACAGGTCACACAACTGCAAAAATAACTAGTCAACATGGACTTTTTTATAACTATTTAGTAAATAGTTATGGAAAAAAATATGCTAGAGATTACTTAATGGCAAATGAAAAAGCAATAGATAATATAAAAAATATAATTGATAATGAAAAAATCAAATGTGATTTTGAATATCAAAATAACTATGTTTATACTACGAGTAAGAATGAAATTAGAGCATTAAAAAAAGAGGCTCAAACATTAGAAGATTTAGGTTTTCAAAATTGTAACTTTGTTACAAAAGCAGGATTACCTTTTGAAATTGTAGGAGCAGTTTGCTTTAAAAATCAAGCTCAATTTAATCCTTTAAAATATTTATTAGGTCTATGTAAAAGTATATCTTTGCAAAATGGCAAAATATTTACTGATACAACTGCAACTGATGTAAAAAATATTGGTGATGAGTTTATAACTTTTGCAAATAATCATATGGTAAAATCAAAATATGTAATTGTAGCAACACATTATCCTTTTGTTAATTTTCCTGGATTTTATTTTTTAAAAATGTATCAATCCACTTCATATGTAATTGCTGTAGATACTAAAAAAACTTTATTTAATGGTATGTATATTAATTTTACCAATCCTATTTTTTCTTACCGAACTGTGCCTTATAATGGAAAAAAACTTTTACTGGTAGCAGGAGGAGATCATAAAACTGGCTCACCTGCATCTTATAAAGATACCTATGGAATTTTAGAAGATGAAGTTAAAAAATTTTATCCTGACTGTGAAGTTTTATATAAATGGAATACTAGAGATTGTATACCATTAGATAAAATACCTTATATTGGTAGATATTCTAATATTATGCCAAATATGTTTGTTGGTACAGGTTTTAAGAAATGGGGAATTACTTCTTCTAATGTAGCTGCAAATATAATTGTAGATAATATTTTAGGCAACAAAAATAAATTTTCTTATGTGTTTGACTCTACACGTATTAAACCTATTAAAAATAAAGATGAAGTTAAAAATGTGTTAATACAATCAACTAACTCATTATTTCTTAATAAATTAAAACGTCCTAATACTAAATTTGAAAATATTCAAAACAATTCAGGAGGTATTATTGAAATAAATAATACAAAAGTTGGTATATACAAAGATTTAAATGGTAAAATATATGCTGTAAAGCCTATTTGCACACATTTAGGCTGTCTACTTTCTTGGAATGATGTAGACAAAACATGGGATTGTCCATGTCATGGTTCAAGATTCGATTTTACAGGAAAAAATATTTATGATCCTGCTTTTAAAGATTTGGAAAAATATAATTTAGATTAATATAATAAAATTGCTGATTCGCATATGAATTTTAATATATATTGATTTTTTAGCAATTTTGTTATATAATATTATACACTACAAATTCATAAGGAGGTACTATAATGTACGATATCGACGCTATAAAAAGAAAGATTGGTAAGGATGGACTTATAACTACTTTAGAAATCTTGGATTCTCCGGATTTACCAGAATACATTAAAAATGATTTGGCAAAGTGCAATATTTTTGTAAACAATCATTTAAATGTACATTATCTTTCTTCATTAGCCTCCTAAGTTTGCATGTTTTTCATGCAAAAAGCCTCTTAATAATTAAGGGGCTTTTAAGTTTATTTAGCATTTATATTATTTAATTCCAAGTTTTCTATAAATGTGTTCTAATTTTTGTATATCCTTTTTATCTGCTTCTTTTATTAATTTTATAGTTCGAAATCTTGTTTTTAATGGAATTCGAGTTGAAAATATATCTTCACAAATTCTACTTATCCACATAATTGGTAATAAAAGTGGAAACTTTTCTAATATGGTGTATTTTTTTTTCATAATTTTCATTTTAGGAAATAGTAATTGTGTTATAAAACTAATTTTTCCATTATTTTTTCCTAATGAATAATTCACTCTATTATCAATTCTAATACCCTTTAAAATAAATGTTTCAATTTCATTGAAAGCACCGATTTGACTTGATTTGAACCATTTGTATGATATATTTTTTATATTTTCTTCAAATTCTTTTATATCTAAACTTTCTAATATATTGTTTAATTTATTATAGTTCAAATTATCTTTATATTTTTCATTATATAAATATACATCTAATATATTTTTAATTTTTATACCTGCAAATTTAAAATGAATTAATAAATGAAGTATACAAAAAACATAAGCATTTTCTAAATCTAACTGATATATATTTTTATAATTGTTATATTTTACACATAATGGCCAAATATCATTAAAATATTCATATCCTATATCTTCTTCTAAAATCAATTTTCTATGTAATTCAACAACAATAAAAGGAGGTTTAATGAAAGTCAAGTGTTTTTCTTCATTATAAAATTTGTGAAATCCCATATTTTTTAACAATTTCGTAGCTTTCCTAAAATCACTTTCATTTACTAAAATATCAATATCACACATTTGCCTCATATAATTTTGTGGATAAATATCTTTCATTAGCACACCTTTTACAAGTAATGTTTTAATCTTGTTTTCTTCTAGTATATTTAGTATTTTTTCTAGTTCTATGTTTTGATTTGTATCTTTTACTATTTGAGTTGTATAATCATTATATACTTTTGTTTTTATTTCTTCTGATTTACAATTTTTTTGAGCCCAATTTTGCAAAAAATTACTAACGCTATTAGTTTTAGCCAATTTATATAATTTATTTTCATTTATATTATTATTATTTATACACTCTTTTTCATATAAAAAACATTTTATAATTTCTAATAAACTTTTAGCTTCTTCCATTTGTTTTATCCTTTTCTCTTATATTTCCATTTTCTACTATATATTCCTTATCACATAATTTTGCTATACTATTTCTATGTGTAACAACAATACAAGTTACATCTTTTAAATTTTTAATATTATTTATAATGTCTTCTTCTGTTTTACTATCTAAACTAGAAGTTATTTCATCTAAAATTAATATAGGAGCTTTGCTTACAATAGCTCTTGCAATAGCTATTCTTTGTAATTGTCCCTCTGATAATCCACTTCCATTTTCTCCTATTTTTGTATCTAATCCATTTTCTAATTGTTCTATAAAGTTTTTGCAACAACTCACTTCTAATGCCTTTTGTAAATCGCTTTCAGAAATATTAGGATTAACAAAAATTATATTTTCTCTAATAGTATCACTTAAAATAAATTTTCCTTGTGGCACATAAGTAAACATGTTTCTAGTGTCTACATTAATTACTTGTTTTGTTCCATCTGTTAATTTAAAATATATTTGCCCAGAATCATTTTCAATAATTCCTAAAATTAATTTTAATAATGTACTTTTTCCAGCTCCAGATTCTCCATATATAACTATATTTTCACCTTTATATACTTGTAAATTCAAATTTTTAAATATTTGTTTACTTTCATAATTAAAACTAACATTATTAATTACAATACTATGTAATTTATTATATAAATTATTTTTATCTATAACTTCTTTTATTATATCTTCTTCTAATTCTTCAATTTCTATAATTCTTTCTGCTGAACCTATCATATTAAATATGTTTTGAAAAGATCTAGAAAGTCCTATAACTGGTGTTTGAATTTGTATAACTAATTGGATAATAGAAGTAAGAGCTCCAACTGTAATGTTATTGATATATAGTTGATAACTTCCCCAAACTAATGCATAAATATAGACTATTTGAAAAATAATATTAAATCCAGTACTAGATGCAACAGATATTGTTCTTTGCTTAATTTGCATATTATATCTTCTTTTTTGTAATTTATTTGATTTGTGTAATATAGAATTCTCAGCTTGAAAAATCTTTATTACAATTAAATTCTCAAAAACTTCTTTGAAAAATAAACGTACATCACCACTTGCTTCTTGTACTTTTTTATGAATGTTTTTTAAATATGGTTTAAAAAAGTTAACTACAATAAACAAAATAATACCACCAGCTAATAATATTAATGTAAATTGTTTGCTTATTTGTAATAATAAAATAACAGCACAGATAAGTTTTGTAAACATTGATAATATATTTGGAATTAATGAAACTAAAGTGTCAATAATAATATTAACATCTGACATTATTCTAGTCATTAAATCTCCACTATGAAATTTCGTCATTTTTTCATATTTTCGATATAGAATATTTTTTAAGATTTGCTGTTTAAAATTAATTTCTAGCTTAGCTCTTGTAATAGTATCAATTGACCCTAAAATTGCCTTTAATACAATAGCTATTAATGCAATAACAATTAATTGTACAATATATGTCTTTAATTCATTACTTGTACCATTAGTTGCTGCATCTATAATATTCTTGGATATTAATATTAGATAAATACTAATAAAAGAGTAGATGATATTAATAACATTTAACAATATGAAATTAAAACTATTACACTTTGTTTTATTAAAAATCCATTTTATTGTTTCTATATCTTTCAATTTTTTACCCCTTTTATCTTTCTATTTCTTTAATTTATTCCTCAATTATATTATACTTTCTTAACTTATTTACAAATATTTCTACGTCTGACTGTGCTTTATTAATATCAATATTATATTTTTTTGATAGCTTATTTGTAATTTCGTCAATTGTAGTATTTTCTTGTAATAAATCCCAAACAAATTTAGCAGAATTAGTTAAATTTATCATTCCTTGAAATTCATTTACTAATTCTCCTGTTGGTACTGCAACAATAGTATCTGCAATTTTTCTTGTAACAAAACCTTCTTTAATTTTCATTAGTATCTTCTCCTCTCATTGTGTTATATGATAATTCTACTGCTTCTTTACTCATATCACAATATAATTTATATACTGGAATTTCTTTTAAAATATTGTCCATAATATCTAACAATTTTACCATTTGTTCTTTTGTTAGTTTTCTAAGAGTTTGTTCAAAAAATAGATTGATTGCTTCTTTTGGTTCTATTTGTTTGATAGAATTCTTTGATGATTGTTCTAAAAAGCAAATTGCTTTTAATTTTGCTCTAGTGTTTTTGCTAATATCATATTTCCCAGAAAATGGAGTTCCATAGACATAAATTCCATCTTCCATAATTCTTATAGCAGGTTTGTCATCATTTAATATATATGGATTTTTATCACTTAAATATTTTAACCATAATGATGTATGAGTTGATTTTCCTATTCCACAATTTGCAGAAAAAAGGTATGCTTCATCTTCAATTACTACTGCTGATGAGTGTAAAAGACAACCATTATAGCTTAGTAGAGCCTTATAAAAGGTTGTTCCAGCTATCATATATTCTGCAAGTTCATTTGTTAGTAATTTATTTTTCTTTTTTTCCTTTGTAATTATTTCATCATTAATAATAATTCCAAAATCTTCCTTTATATCTTTCTCTATTAAATATTTTGTTGCTCGATTTTTTAAAATATTAAATTTAGCATCAAATTTTACTACTAAATCTGCAATTCTATATTTCATATTTTACCTCTTTTAGATTTTAAAATTTAATCTTTTATTTATTCTACTACATTATCTTTTTATTGTCTATTATTTATATTTGTTTTATTTTATGCTATATTAAAATTAGACAGAGTTTATACTCTGCCTTAAATATTTTATAAATTACATATTTATTTATGGTAATTCTAAATCGTTACCATCATATTCATCTCCACGTCCACTTGTTTCTCCAGCATCAATTGTAGACATTGGTGAAATTAATGTACCTAATTCATCATAATCTTTCATTTATATTACCTCCTACTTTTTACTAATCCTTATCGTTATTATTATACCAAAAATAACTAGTTTTGTCAATAAATTACGTAAATGAATAGTGTAAAATGGTTTATTTGTCTTAAATTTTATTGCAATAATTTCACAAAAACAAAACAGGGAATTCCCTGTTTTGTTTTATCTATATGAAATTTTTTACGTCTTTATTTTGACGATAACGAAAGCATAATTGGTAGTATTGGACTATATATGGTCTGTTTTGATTCTGTAGTAGAACTATAGTTTAAATATATTCTGAAATATACCATTGTATTTGATTCCCATACACTTGCAGGAAATCTTGCATCATAAGTCCAATCTGCACTTCCTACGCTTGTTCCAGTATTTGGAACTTTTGCAACTTTATCGCTTCCTAACACCATTTCCTCTTCAGATAGGTGTTTACTGGTATAAATAAATCCCCAATCTTCTTTTGTATACCCTTCAGGAATTTCTACTGCCATATACAATCTTACACCATAAGACTCTAAATACAACTCGTATTGTTGTCCTGTAAAATGAACAATAGGTTTCTCACTTATCTCTATATCTACAAATATAGGTTTAAGTGTCATATCTCCATTTACATGGAAATCATAAATTTCTTTATAAGATTGTATTTCGCCTTTGTCATTTACCCATCCGCCAAAGAACTTCCCATTAGGTATCACAGGTTGAATCCAAACATGTGTCCCTGTAGTTATACCAGCTTCTGTAATATCTCCCTCTTCATACTTAATAATATTACTATCGGAAATATTCAATGAATGGTGTTTAGATGGTTTATCAACATAGTATACAATTATATCAATATCCTTCTTCTCATTGCTTTTATTTCTAATCGCTTCTGATAAGGGGTTATTTTCAGCATCATAAAATTCACTATCTGTCTCTTTTCCAGAATAAATGATGTTATCTAACATCAACCCAGAAAGAATTTTATCTGCTCTCCATAACCCTTTTGTTGGATTTGATAAACTCTCACCTACATTAATTTTTTGGCTTTTTATTATTTCTCCTTCAACAGTTTTATAATTTACTGCTATCTGCTCACTTATTGGTGTTGCAGTACTGGTCGTTGTTGGTGTTGCAGTACTCGTTGCTGTTGGTGTTGCAGTACTCGTCGTCGTTGGTGTTGCAGTACTTGTTACTGTTGGTGTTGTAGTACTCGTTGCTGTTGGTGTTGCAGTACTTGTTACTGTTGGTGTTGCAGTACTCGTTGCTGTTGG
>CANTHA010000060.1 GCA_947653375.1 uncultured Clostridium sp.
AGTAGGAGGTATTTATTAGAGGAGATATTATGAGTATTATATTTGAGTTATTAACGTATTTTATTATTTATTCATTTTTAGGTTGGATAATGGAATCTATAGTACGTTCTGTATGTGAAAAAAAAATTATAAATACAGGATTCTTAATAGGACCATTTTGTCCCATATATGGTATAGGTGCAATAATTTTATTCCTGTTTTTAGATAAATTTGAAAACAAAATATTATCATTATTTTTTGTAGCAATAATAGTTTTAACAACGTGGGAATACATTGTTGGAGTTCTATTAGAAAAATTATTCAACACTAAATATTGGGATTATTCAGAGCAAAAGTTTAATTTTCAAGGAAGAATTTGTCTAGTAAATTCAATTTGTTGGGGAATTTTAGGTGTTATTTTTGTTGAATATATACACCCATTTATACAAAGTTTTATATTGAAAATAAATCCAATATTATTAAAGTATATTATAGTAATAGTTGCAATTATAATGTTTGCAGATATGATTATTAGTATTATAAAAGTAAAAAATATTAAATCTACTTTAGAAAGAGTAGAAAAATTAAATAAAGAAATAAAAGATAAGTTAAAAGAATTAAGAAAAGTTAAGAAAGAAGCAGAAAAGACAGTACCAGTTGAAAATGTTCAGCAGATAATACAAAAACTTAAAAGAAAGCGTAATAGAATAATTATACGTTTATATAGAAATGTTTATAGACTAAAAAAAGCGTTTCCAGCCATTAATACTAAAGAAATAACAGAAGTTTTAAACAAAAAAATACAAAAATATAAAAATAAAAAACATACTTGAATTTTATAGTATAATTTATATATAATAAATTTAAATGTGAAAATGGAGGAAAATATGGTACAAGAAATATATATTATAGATGATGACGATTCTTCAATAGTAATTTTTAGAGAGTTATTTAAGAATGATAAAGATATCAGGTTTATAAGTGTAAAAACACAAGATATAGATGTTGCATTAAAAAATATACCATCATTAATTGTAATAAATGAAGATGCTATTGATAGAGATGTAGTTGAATTGTGTAGAAAAATAAGAAAAGATGAAGATAATACCATTACTCCAGTTATAGTAGTTTCTTCTATAACAAATAAAGAACATAGAATTAAAATCTTGCAAGAGTCTGTAGAATTTTTTATAAAAAAACCTGTAGATGAGCAATATTTATATTATACAGTAAAAAACGTAAATAGATTATTATCAAGTAATAGAAGAATAAGTCCATTAACAGGTCTGCCAGGAAATGTACAAATTCATGCAGAATTGAAAAAAAGATTATCTAAAAGAGAAGCATTTTCAGTTTTATATTTAGATTTAGATAATTTTAAAGCATATAATGATGTATATGGTTTTTTAAAAGGGGATGAGATAATAGAATTTACAGCAGAAACCATAATAAATTTAATTCATAATGATAATGGTATGGAAGATACATTTGTTGGGCATATAGGTGGAGATGACTTTGTAGCAATAGTTCCAAGTGCTAATTCAGAAAAACTTTGTCAAAATATTTTAGCTTATTTTGACAGTAGAGTTGGTAAGTTTTTTACAGAAGAGGATTTAGAAAAAGGATATATAGAAGTTGCAAATAGAAGAGGAATTATAGAGCAATTCCCTTTAACATCTCTATCTATAGGAGTTGTAGTGGCAGATGTAGGAAGATTTCATAATATACTAGAAATAGGAGAAATAGGAGCTCAGGTAAAACATGCTGCTAAATCTGTAATGGGAAGTAGCTATGCAGTAGATAAAAGAAAATAAAAATATATAGATACATAAAAAAATAAACTCTAAATTATAGCTTTAAATAAAAAAGGAGGCTAAAAATGCCAAATAAAATTGATAATATTTTAAAACAGTTTATAGTGGAAGTTTCAAATTTAATAGGAGATAGACTAAAAAAGGTTATATTATATGGCTCTTATGCAAGAGGAGATTATGATAAAAACTCTGATCTTGATATAATGATACTTACTGATTTTAATGATGATGAACTTGTAAAATATAGAATAAAGATACGTAATCTAGCTTGTGATTTAGAACTTAAAAATGATATTACAATCTCTCCAATTGTTAGAAATATTGAAAAATATAATAATAGAATAGATATAATCCCTTTTTATATGAATGTTCAAAGAGAAGGAGTGATTTTACATGGATGAAGAAATTACAATAAGTGGATTTGCTAAATATAGATTAGAAAGAGCAAAACAAGATTTATCAGATGCAGAATTCAATTATAAACAAAAAGATACTTAAATGCTAATAATAGAGCATATTATTCAATTTTTCATGCGATTAAAGCTGTTATTGCTTTAGAAAGAGTTGACTCTAAAAGACATAAAGACGTATTAGCATATTTTAATCAACATTATATTAAAACAGAGAAGTTTCCTAAAATAATTAGCAAAAAAATTAGTCAAGCAAGTAAAGTTAGAGAAGACAGTGATTATGATGATGAATTTATTCCAACAGATGAAGAAACTAAAATACAAATTGATACTGCAAGAGAATTAATTAAATTGGTAAATGAATATTTAGAAAAGTATAACACAGAAAATAAAAATATATAGATGCATAAAAAAATAAACTCTTAATATAAATAATAGTAATAAAATATTTATATTAGGAGTTTTTTATATGCTAACAATAATTAATAAAAAGAGATTTAAAATTATTATATCTTCTGTAATAATAGGAGTATTTGTTTTTTTATTAGGAAACAACAATAATTCTACTATAGAAAAATTAAATCAAAATACAGTAACAACAACATCTACACCTGTATCAGGAAAAACAATTGTTATAGATGCAGGACATGGAGTACCAGATGAAGGTGCACAAAGTTCAAATGGAACTACAGAAGCAGAAACTAATTTAAAAATATCATTAAAAGTACAAAATTTATTGGAACAAAGTGGTTGTACAGTAATATTAACACGTTCAGATGAAAATGCCATTTATGATTTAGATGCTAAAACATTAAAACAAAAGAAAATATCAGATATACGAAACAGAGTAAAAATAGGAAATGAAAGTTCAGCTGATGCATTTGTATCTATTCATTTAAATAAAATACCACAACAACAATATTATGGTTGGCAATGCTTTTTCAAAAATGGAGATGAACAAAGTATAAAACTTGCAAAAAGCATACAAGCAAACTTAAATAATGCAATACAAAAAGAAAATACAAGAGTTGCAATGAAATTAGATACAGTGTATATTATGAAACATGTAGAAATACCAATTTCAATTGTAGAATGTGGTTTTTTGTCTAATCCAGAAGAAGAACAGCAGCTACTAGATGATAATTATCAAAATAAACTAGCATGGGGAATTTATAATGGTATAACAAATTACTTTTATGAGTAAATATAAAATTGGTTAAGTTAAATAAAAAAATATTATCGTTATGTCAACTGATATATTGCTCTTTTTTACATAATGTGTTATAATAAATGTATATTATTTTAGAAATAAAGGCTAGATATAGTCGAAAAAAGGAGGAAAATTGTTTATGCAAATAATGATGGCAGAAGAAAAATTAATCAGAGAAGAAGTAATTAAAAGAGCAACAACAAAACGGAAAGTTGACTACAAAAAAATAGTCAACTATTCGTTGGCAATATTATCAATTGTTATAGGAATAATATTGATAATATGTAATCAGACCAAGACAGTACCAGTGGAATGGGGGAATAATCTGATAACAGATTTTATATATTTCTGTGTGTCAATTGGATTATTTTCAGGAGGGCTGTTAATTGTACTGGGAATATGTGTGATTATTGAAATCTCAGACGAAAAACCTCGGAAAAAAAGAAGAAGGACTCGCTATTAGCGAGTTCTTTCAATTGGTGTGATAAGCGTGTTGTTTAACTATAGTATAAAGTTTTTTAAAAAACAGTTGACATAATTTACTAAAAATGTTATAATGGAGATGTTCATAGTTAAATTAGAATAAAATTATTCGCAAAGGATAAAATATAAAAAGACACAACACTTAAGAAAAAAATATAAAAATTTAGTTAAGGGGTGTGTATAATGAAAATATCAAGTAAAAAATTTGGTATTATAATTACTTTTGTGAGCTTAATTCTAATTGAAGGGATTTCAATTGCAGGATATCAAACATCAACAATAAATAAAAATGATAAAAAAGAACTCCTGTCAATTGAAAAAATGGAAAAACAAGAAGAAATTCAAATATCGCAAGAAGAACAAGAAACACTAGACTTAATAAATAAACAAAGAAGGGACAATGGACTCAAAGAACTAAAAATTTATTCAAAACTACAAGAAGTAGCTAAATTAAAAGGAGAAGACTTAATAAATAGTAAATACTTCTCGCATAATTCACCAAATTTAGGAACACCTTTTGAGATGCTAGAAAACAACAATATAGATTATAAAATAGCAGGAGAAAATTTGGCAGGAAATATTAATCCAAATAAGGCAGTAGATGCTTGGATGAACTCAAAATATCATAGAGAAAACATTTTAGAAAAAGATTTTGAGTATACAGGAATTTTTGTAATAGACAGTCCTACTTACGGAAAGGTATTTGTACAGTTATTTATGGGTATAAAATAAAATATGTAGATTGTAATTACAAGTCGATTGGCTTGTTTTTTTTATGCCTATAAATAAGTAGAATAGAAATTTTTAAGAATTACACTATAAATAAATAAATAGTTTAATTAATATTTAGGGAAATAATAAATAAAGGGATTTTTATATGAAAATGTAAAATATTTTTTTAAAATGTAACACAATTTTAATATATAAGAAAAAGTTACACTAATATGTAAAATCCCTAAATAAAATGCCAATAAACATTGAAATAGATACAATTGACATGTTTTTTTCGCGTTATTATAATAGAGAAAGAAGAGTATTATTTTGAAAGGAGGTCACAAATTGACTGATAACAAAAGAAAAAGAACCATATTAGTAAATATTTTAATTATCTGCATATTACTTTTATGCAGAATAGTTATAATGGCTTCTGATGAAGAATGCAAAATACCAGAATTAGATCAGTATTTAGAACTTAGAGCAGTTGAAGTAAAGGAGGTTGCAGGACAAAATAAGCAAGTAATAATGGAACTTTGGACAAATAAAATAGATTTTGAACGGATTTGATGTTCGTTTTTCATATCAAAATGAAAAAATAAAACCTTCTAATATAAATACAAATGAAGTAACAAATAACAATGATGAATATTTTGAATTTGTAGATGAATTTAATGGAGCTTTAGAAATGAAAACTTTAGCATATGATGGTACAGGTAGTGGAATAAGAGCTATAGTTTCATTTAATCCACCAATAACAGAAAGTGAACATATAATGAAAACAGGTGAAAAGACAGGAAGAGTTGTGAATACACAAAATGGCGTATTAATTGGAAAGATGAGTTTTCAAATGTTAGCTGATGAATTTGATAAAAATTGGTTTAGTTTAGAAACAAGTACAACAAGTGCACCTAAAACCGGAATTATGATTAATATAGACGGAATAAATTCATATTATTATGATGCACAAACTACGTTTAATTTCACAGATAATACAGCATCTAAAAATGCAGATTTGAGTAATTTAATAGTAAGTAGCGGAATAGAGAATGAAAATGAAGAAAATTCTACATATAAAGAGTATGTTTTAAATCCCACATTTAATAAAGACATATATAATTATGAATTAAAATTATATGATTATATTGAGAAGATAGATATAAAAGCTTTACTTAGTGATGAAAAGTCAAATATGAAAATAAAAGTACCAAAAAAGGATACAAATAATAATTTAATTTATGAATCAGATGAAACAACAATAGTATATGAGGAAAAAGATATAACTAATAATATAGCATTACCAGTTTTTATAAATAAAATAGGAGAACCAGATACAGAAATAACAATTAAGGTAACAGCAGAAGATGGTAAAACAGAAAAAAAATATAAACTAGTGTTGAAAAGACCATATGGAACTATAAAAGGAAAGATATTTATGGAGCCTATAAAATTCACAACAGAAGAACATATTGCAGAGGTATTAGCATACTTGGATAAAGATATAGAAGGGTTAGTAGATTGGTCTTCTATGATAAATAATAGTAATTCAAGTATTTCAGATAATCTAAATACCATATTTAGAGGAGATATAACTATTTCACAGAAAGGAATATCAGAAAAAGTTAAAATAATAACGAATAAAGATGGAACATTTGAAATATACTTAATACCAGAAACATATCATATACTAATAGATAGAAAAGGTTACTTAGATCAATATTATATAAATATAGAAGTAACAGAAAATATGACAATAGATTTAAGTGAAAAAGAATCAAATGGAGTTATAGAATTAATTGCTGGAGATATAGATAAAGATGGTTTAATTGGAATTAAGGATAAAATGATTATGACAAAGGAAAATGGTAAAAGTAAAATATTAGATTCTAGTTTTAATGAAAAGTGTGATTTTAATGATGATGGATTAATAGATATCAAAGATAAAACACTTTCAACAAAAGATAATGGTTTAAAAAGAAAAATTATAGATTTAAAAGGAGGTAACACATGAAACAAAAGTTAAAAGAAGATATAAGTAAATTCAAAATAATTTCAATTTTAACGTTAATAACTTTGATTTTTCAAATATTTTCACCTTTTGTAAGTATAGTTAATGCAGCGCCTATTGCAAGTGAAAATTTAAAACCAAAAGCTGACTATTTAATTGCAAAGATAGATAAAAGTGAAGATGCACAATATGATTTTGAAGATTATAATATTGTTCATATAACTTTTGAATTGCAAGGAGACTTAAATTTTAGTGGTTTTGATATATGTGTTAATTATAAATCAGATATAATAAAACCAACATTTAATAATGGTACAAAAAGAAATCCAAATTATATTGAAGCAACAAATATGAGTGATTGGGATCCAACAATAGCAGCATGGGGGTCTAACATAAGTGAAAATAATACATGGTTATTTGCAAACGAAAATAAATTTAGGATTGAGGGAACAACTGTAGTTGATCAAAATCCATCAACTTTAGGAAAAAATGTGACAATAGCAGATATGTATTTTCTAATACAAGATGGATATAATTTAGATAATATCCCAAGTAATCTTTTCACATTTGTACCAGCACCAGCATTAGCAACTGGTTTTACATTAGGATATGAAACATATTATACATTAACAGATCCTTCTATGTATTATGGAACAGAAGGAACAGTAGAGGCAGCAAAAGAAATACAATCAATTGATGTGACAACAAATCCTACAAAAATTGATTATGAGCATGGAGATGAAATAAAACTAGATGGTGGTATCATAACTGTAACTTATACAGATGGAAGTAGTGAACCAATTAGTATGACAGATTCTAAAGTAAGTATTACAACAGGAAATAATGCAAATGTAAATGTAACGTCTGTAGGAATAAACTATGAAGGAAAACAGACATCATTTAATATAACAGTATCAGATCCTATAGAGACTTTAAAATTTAGTCCAGCAATGTCAAGAGTTGAGTATAATCAAGGTAATGAATTAGATTTTACTGGAATGCAAATAATAGCAATTACTAAAAGTGGTGTACCTAAAATTATACAAGCAAATAATATAGATCTTTCAATAAGTGAAACTTCAGCAGATGTAAACTCTGAAAACTTTACTAAAAACTCACCAGAAGGAGAAATTCCAATAAGAGGAACTCAAGATATTATATTTACATATGAAGGAAAGAGTATAACACAAAAAATAATAGTAAATGATACTATTGATTCAATATCAGTAATAAGTCAACCAAATAAAAAAGTATATAAATATGGTGAAAGTTTAGATTTAACAGGAGCAAAGGTTAGAATATCTCTAGCTAGTGGAGATACAACAGATATTAATCTTCCTAATACAAGTATTAATATTTCAACATTTAATTCAATACAATCAGGTTCAAAACAAAATTTAACAGCAAGTTTTGGAGTAAAAACAGCACCAGAAACAATTGATGTAGAAGTATATAATTATATAGAAAGTGCAACTGTGTTAGGACCTAATAAAAAAGTATATGAATATAATACAGAATTAGATTTAACAGGAGCTAGTTTACAATTAATGTGGAAAAATGGCTCTATAACAACTGTTCCAATTACATCATCAATGATTAATGGATATAATAAAACATTAGTTGGAAAACAAACAATAAATGTATCATATGTTACTAATTATACTCTTTCAGATGGAACAAAAATTTCAGATACAATAAATAGTAATTTTAAAGTTGAAGTAACAAATTCAATTGATAGTATAACTGTAACTCCACCAAACAAGACAACGTATCAACATGGAGAAACAATAGCAACAGATGGAACAATAACAATAAAATATATTGATAAAACAACAGAAACAAGAGAAATGACAGCAAACATGATAAAAGAAGAAGATGGAACAGAAGTAAATATGAGTCCATCAAGCTATGATAGTACAAATAAAGTAAGTAAAACATTAAAGATAGAATATGCAGAGGATAATAAGAAAGGAACAATAGATTATCCGATAGATATAATAAATACATTACAAGAAATAACTATCCAAGGAAGTCCACAAACATCATATAATGTAAATGAACCACTACAAGAAGGAATGTCAATATTAATAAAAAGAGCAGTAGGAGTAGATGAAGCAAAAGAAATAACATCAGATATGATAAGCGGATTTAGCACAGCAACAGAAGGAACAAGAACAGCGGTTATATCATATACAGAAAATGGAATAACAAAGAAAGTAAATTATGAATATACAGTAGCAGATGCAGTAACTGAAATAAGTATAGAAACAGCACCAAATGAAAGTCAAAAATTTGGAGAAAAACTTGATTTAACAGGAGCAAAAATAAATGTTACAAAAGGAAGTGGGACAAGTTCAACAGAAATAAAAGAAAGCATGATAAAAGCAGGAACATATAATTCAGAGCAATTAGGAGAACAAACAGTAACAGTAGAATATGGAGGAAAAATAACAACATTTAAAGTAAAAGTAAAAGACTATGTAAAAGAAATACAACTAAATCCAAGTGAAGTAACAGGAGACCTAAAAGATACATTAGCAAATATATTAAGTGAAAATGAAGTTAAATA
>CANTHA010000061.1 GCA_947653375.1 uncultured Clostridium sp.
CCATATTTCAAACTAAAAATTCAATACAAAAACTTTACTTTTGGAAGATTTCAAAAAATCTAGTTAGTATTGTGTATTCCGAATCTTTGTTAAAATAGGTATTTACCTTATAAACAGTACCTTTTATTTCTTTTTCAAAGTTCAAATTTTGCTCTGGATAAAAGCTTTTTAAATATTCTGTGATTTCTTTATTGTTCATTTTAGAAAGTTTATTACAAAATTCTTTCTTTAAATTCTTTAAAAATTCATATTCTTCATTAGTTAGTTCAATTCTATATATTTTTTCATTATCTTGCATCTCTGTCAGCCCTCCTTTTCTTGTATTCAGGAGAGTTTTTTAATTTCTGTTTTTCAAGTCTAGCTTGTTCACGAACTTTTCTTTTAGCTTGTATTTTTTCTTGCTCTATTCGTTGATGTTCTAACTCATCTTGTTTTTCTTTATCAAATAAACTTTTAAAGAAATTTGAAACTTTTTGTGGTGCAAGTTTTATAGCATGAAAGTAGTCTTTTGTTTTTTCTACTATATCATCATATAGAGATTTCCACTTATCTACTGCATTTCTTAAATTATCAATTCTATTATTAAGCTCATATATTTCCTTATCTGCAACAATTCCTTTTTTAGCATATTCAGTTAAATTCTCATAATCTTCTTGTTCTAGTTCAATCTTTTTAGAAAACCTCTTTTGCTTGCCTAAGTTTGAAATGTCTTCGATTTGTTTATCATACTTCATATATTCGTTGTAAGAAGATTCTTTTTCTTTAGCTTGTTTTGTAATGTTTTCTAATCTTTCAGTATCTTTCTTAATTTTATACTGCAAATCACTTAAATGTTCTTGATTACTGCCTTTTACACCACGAATAAAGTCTTTATAACCACTATCAGACATATACTTAAAAAATCTATCTTGTAATAAGCTATATGATTTTATTAAAACTGCATTGCCTTTTTTATCATATACAGGCTTTCCTTGATTATCTAATACTTGTTCAGATTTCCATTTGTTACTATGGCTAACTTGATTTATTACTTCTTTTGTTGTTCCAACCAAAGATTTATCTTTACACTTTTTAGTCCATTTTACTTCTTTTCTTACAACAGGGAGTGCCACAACATGCAAATGATAATGATAGATAGGTTTTCCGTATTCTTCTGTTAAAGCAGTATTCAATTCATCTGCATGCATAACTGCTGATATAATATTATCAGTTCCCATTTCTTCTTCAGCAAAGTGGAAAGCTCTTTCGTAAAATTCTTTTGCAAATTCATAACCACCATGTTTTTCAAAATAGTCAGAGTTAATATCAAATATGAGTTCATCAAAAAGTTTAGCATTATCTCGTAAACCTCTTAATGATACTTGTTTGCTATCAATTAACTCTTTTAATTTTTCATTGTAGGTAGTTTTACATCTTTTGTAATGAATATTATTAGGTGTTTGAGTTAAATCAACATTCATATTAGAATATGATTTATTTTTTCTTTCGTTGTGTCGTTCAGCTTTAGTTATACTTATTTTAGTATAAGTTTCTACTCTAGCTACTGAATAATTTGTTTTGTTCTTGTCCAATATATTTCCCTTTATGTAGGTAGCAAGTAGCGACCGAAGGGAGCTGTTACATAACTTTCTTTTAGAAAGTATGTAACCCACTATGACACTTTCAAAACTTCTTTTTGGAAAGATGCCAGTGGGCTCCTTGCGGAGGGCTCATAAATTATCTAATCTTGCGATAGATAATTTATGTTTGGCTTCGCCAAAGCAAAAGAATATATTTAATATCGTTCATATATTCTTTTGCTTATCTTAACAATTTATTTACATACCAAAAATAAATTGTTAAGCTCTTTTTGTTTCTGTATAAATAGAGAGGGCAGAAAATTATTTATATACAACAAAGACCATAAGCGATATACCAATACTCTATTTACCTACATGAATACAATTTTAATAAGCTCAAACAAAATTTGAGTTTTTAAATATGTACTCATTTTATAGTGTGTATGTAAATAGAATATTGAATTTTGCACTCATGGCTTCTTAATTACTTCTAAATACTGGACAAGTTTACTATTATTTTAAAATTTTCACACTTTCTAATAACCAGCTCGCAATCCTATATGCGACTCGTTTTCGCCTGGCATCTGAGGAATGTAAAATTCCAAAGAAGACATCAATATTCTTGTATTCCTAATTAGAATACAGATAATTTATACCACGATTTTTGAAAAAAGCCAAATTTTATCGGGAAAAATGTTGAGAAAATAGTACTTTTATGGTATAAATATGTCAATATGCTAAAGAAAAAGTTATATAAGATAAAATTAACAAGAAAACTAGGTGAGTACAATAAAAAGATTAAATATATTTATAGATGAAAGTGGAGACTTTGGCTTTGTAAAAGGAAGTTCAGACTTATATGCTGTTTCATTTACATTACACGAAAGTTCTAATTCAATAGAAAATGAACTAAAATATTTGAACAGAAAATTAGATGAACTTAATTATGATGGAATGATACATTTAGCATATTTAGTTGCTAAAAGAGGAGATTATTCACACTTTGATTTAGAAAGAAGAAAAAGTATATTTTGGGCTATATTCTATTTTTCAAATAGAGTTAAAGCTAAGATAAGAACTGTAATCATAGATAAAAAATATATCAACAAGAAAATGCAACTTAATATGGCATTGGCAAGAGAGATAGGACAATTTATAAATGATAATAAAGCGTATTTTGATACATTTGATAAAATTGTTATATATTATGATAATGGACAAGAAACACTAGCAACAATACTAGATACTTTATTTGCTACTAATCCAAAAGTTGAAAGAAAAATAGAATTTGACCATATTAAAAAAAGATTATTCCAAGTTTCAGATATGCTAACAGTAATAGATAAGTTAGATTATAAAAGAAAAAATAATATTGCATTTACAAAAGCAGAAAAGTATTTCTTTAATGGTAAAGATTTTAGGCATATTATAAACTTGCTAAAAAATAAGAGAATTTAGAAAATAATTATATTAATGTAAATAAGTAGTATAATGGAGGAAATATGGAAAGGGATAATATGATAGATGAAATAAAAGAAAAAGACCTTATTCAATTACAAAAAATACAACAAAGAGTGTTTAATAGTACAGCAACCTACGATAAAATACAAACTTTTTATCAAGAATCAAAGGAAAATAAAGATATTCATGTATTAGGGTATTATATAAAAGATAATTTGGTAGGAACAGTAACACTAAATATTTTAACATTGCCATCTGGAAAAGAAGCAACAATATGGGACTTAGCAATAAACGAAGAATATAGAAGATTAGGAATTGCAACAAAATTAATGAATAAAGCAGAAGCAATTGCAAAAAAGGAAAATATAAGAAGAATATGGTTATTTAGTGGATTTCATAGAAAAGGTGCACATGAATTATATAGAAAATTAGGATATGATGAAAATAGGGATAAAGCATTTGTAAAAAATATAGAAGAAAGGAATAATTAAAAAGTGGAAAGATTGGAAATTAAATTAGAAAAAGAAAATAATGATTATTTTAGAGAATGGATTATAGAAGAATGGAAACATCATAATACAGTTGATCCAATATATCAGTTAAGAATAATAAAACCAGAAGAATTAACTTTTGAAGAAAATGAAGAATACTATAAGATAATGTATAATCAAGTAATGGTAGGTTTTATTGGAATAAAAAATAACGAGAAAGATATATATTTATATCGATTCTTTATAGATGAAAAGTATAGAAACAAAGGAATTGGAACAATAGCATTAAATAAAATAATTGATATTGCAAAAAAAGAAAATAAAGATATGTCTTTAGATGTATCAGGAATAAATGTTGCAAAAGATTTATATGAAAGATTAGGGTTTAAAACTCATTTCATAAAAATGGTATTAAAAATAAATGATGATATATATGAGGATTAGGAGAAGAAATATATGTGGTTATACTGGTGTTTACTATCAACTGTAATTAGTGGATTTACTTCAGTTGCAATGAAAAAATGCTCGAATAATGAGCCGAAGAGAATTGCAATAATGGGACTTTTATCATACCATTCTATTATGATTTTAGTTAGTTTAATTGCGAACCCAGAATTTATTATAAACTTAAATTTTGTAGATATAATAACAATGTTGCCAGGAATTATAATGCAATCTATAGGTTTTTATTGTATGATTTCTGCTACCAAATATGGAAAAGTTGCAATAACATCATCTATTCAGAAAGCTAAAGTAGTTGTAACATTTTTATTAGGAATTATAATTTTAAAAGAAAATTGCACAATATTACAATTAGTAGTTTCTAGTATACTAGTAGTATTATCTATAATGGTAGCAAAAAATAAGGATAATAAAGCTAAGAAAGAGGTAGATAAAAAATTAGAACAAAAAGCAATTATGTACTCATATGGATTTGTAGTATTTAATGGTATATCTAATTTTATAAATAAAATATATGTTGCTAAATATCAAAGCCCTTTATATGTAGTATTTAATTATGCGGTAATTATAATTATAGGAATATTAGCATACTGTTTAATAACAAAACAATGGAATTATATAGATATTAGAAAGGTAAATTCAAAAAGATATTTTATATTACAATCATTGTTAGATGCTTCTTCATCTATATTTGATAGATTTGCATTATTAAACGGAAATGTTTCTGTAATTTCTGTAATAAGTACTAGTTCTATTGTTATTACAATATTAGCTTCGAGATTTATATTAAAAGAAAAAATAAGTTTTAAAAAATATTTAATGATTTTAGGTATATTTATATGTGTTTTAATTTTAGCTTTAATAAAAATGTAAATAAAAATATTAAAAGCCATTCGTTTTTGAATGGCTTTTGCTAATTCTTTGAATTAGCTCGGGTCAGGTCCTATTTGAGTTAGACTCTTTTAGACCTAGTAGAATATCTATCTACAATACATAGTATTCCTTAATTTATTTAATTATACACTAAAAATTTGAAAAAGTATAGCATTTTTTCAAAAAAACTTACAAAAGTTGTAAAACTAAATGTAGATTAGTTCTTTTATTATAATTTCTTCAACTGAATATTTATAATTATTCATAAGACCTAGCCATTTTAAAGGGTCAGTATTTTTTAAGTTTTCATCAATAGGATTTTTCTCTAGCATTTGTGCCATAAGTATTTCAAATCTTCTTTTAGCTTGTTTGTCTGTTTCAACAATATGTTTTCTTAAAGTCTTGTTCATAAACATTATTATATATTCAGCCTTTTTGTGATTTTTTAAATATTCTAATCTTAAATGCCCATACTTTCCAATAATATAATCATTTTCGTAATCTTCTTTCTCTA
Source organism: uncultured Clostridium sp. (assembly GCA_947653375.1). Taxonomy (GTDB): domain Bacteria; phylum Bacillota; class Clostridia; order TANB77; family CAG-508; genus CAG-269. Next base: position 5,361 of record CANTHA010000061.1, read on the forward strand.
AATATAAGTTAGGAACAAAAAAATCTCCTTCTTTGTGATAAGTTATCTCTACCATAACAAAAACCTCCTAAAATTTAATTTCACTACTTTTAGAACTATAATTTTATATCTTTTTAGCTGTCTATAAATACAAATTTTTATAAGTGTACTTAACTTAAGCCTACTGGGTTAGGACTTGTGGCAAAGCCAAAGTCCTGTGCTACGAAGAAAGTTCAAAAGGAGAAAAAGAAAATAGGCAAAATACAAAGTTTTTGCCTATTAAAATTTTTTATATAGATAATAGTGCGTAGTACCAGGAGGACAATCTTTAAACTCTCCCCAAACAATATAACCTAACTTCTGATAAAATTTTGGGGCTTGAAAACTCCAAGAATCTATTTTTACGCCCATAGCATTATTGTTTAATGCAAATTCTTCTATTTTTTTTATAACTTGTGAACCTAATCCTTTATTTCTGTAATCTTCACTTATATAGAAATCGGTTAGATGATACCAATTCCACATAATATAGCCTAAGGCTCCACCAATAATTTTATTATTGTCGTAAATAATAAAATCACCATTTATCTTGTTATTATGAGCATAAGAAGAATTTTCTTTTATATATTCACAATTTTGTTGATTATATTTATGCAAATTTAACCATACATATCCTTCAACATCTTTTTTGTCATCAAGTTCTATCTTTAATTTATCCATAATAACCTCCATTTTTTACATCATATATGTAACATTAAAAATATTCCTATTTATTATACTATTTAATTAAAAAATAATCTAGATTATTTTTTAAATTTTATAATTTTTTATTGATTAAATTTAAAAAGTATGTTAAATTGTTAGTTATAAATTGATTGATATTTGTATCAATCGTTATGAGGGTCGAAAAAGTTGTAGATAACTACGCTAACGGCACCATAAATTATAAGACTTTAGATATTTTATGATATTTTAAATGTGCTGAAAGTATTGATTTTACAATAAATCATAACTTAACATATTTTTAGATATTCTGAAATATTTATATGGAACGTGTGAGTAAATTAAAATTCACACATCTGCATTGCCTTATAAACATAAAAATATAGCTATTCTAAAAATCGGAACAGCTATAAAATAAATTATATTGACTTTTATTGACATAAAAGTTATAATCAAATTGCTTTTAATAGAGCTATTCCCGTAGTTCTATTAATATAAAGCCTAGCTAGTTCCGTAGTTAGGTTATTTTTTTGCTTCAAAATATGTATTTATAATAATAGTTTTTTTAAAATTAGTCAAGTTTATAATTCATTTTCTTCTATTAAAACATCTATAACTTTATTTTGTTCTTTTAAAATTTTGTTTTTCTTTTCTAATTCAGGTATTTCAGATAAAATATTATAGATAATATTTTCTTCAGTTTTCTTTTTGATAGTTTTATCTTTTTTTAATGAGTATTTTTAATACTATTATTTTATAAGTTAATTATAATAAAGTAAATGCTTAAATTTGCAATAAAAATGTTAAATTTAAACATAAAAACTCACCGCAGTGAGTTTTTAAATTTTATACAATGTATAAAATTATAAAATAAGTTTACCAAAAGACTTGTCTTTTGTGTGTTTGTGTATATACGCAAGTGTGTACTTATCCTGCCTTTTAATATAGTAGTATTAAATAGAAGTAAAAAAAGAAGGCTAAACCTTCTTACATTTTCCTTATTAAGTTTTACTTTCTTAAATCAATTTTTAATCTATCTTATATTTAGTTATATTCTAAATTTCTTCTTCATTTTCTTCAGATTCAAGATTAGATAAGTGTTGATCTACCTGAATTAGAAAATTGTTTATATCTTCTAATTTTTCATCTGTTCTTTTTTGACATTTACTAAATGTTTCTACTAAGGGTTTTATATTATTTTTTGTCTGTGCAATATAAAGGTTTTCTTTATATTCTTTTTCAAATTGATTATCAATTGCTATTAAATCTATATTGTTTAAAATACATTGCCTTAATATTATAAATCTACCAATTCTTCCATTTCCATCTTGAAATGGATGAATATGTTCGAATTGCTGATGAAAATTTGCAATATCTTCTATATTTTTGATATCTAATTTCAAAATATTTTCTATTTTTTCTTCAACTTCGTAAGGTTCTGCTGTTTCTATATCAACTCCTAATAATTTATTTGGTATTTTTTTAAAAACTCCTACTAAACCATATTCTTCTTGTTTTGTATTTTGCTTTAATAAAGAATTATATTCTTTTAATAATATTGATGTAAGTTCTTCATCTAATGTATCAATAACAAAGTCAAATAATTTCAAAGAGTTTATTGTTTCTTGAATATCATCTATAGCATGTTCTCCTTGTACTTTGTCCTCTGTAATCAAAGCAATTAATTGTTTCTCATCAAATGTACTTCCTTCTAATTTGTTAGAGTGAAATAAAAATTCCACTTTTATTTCATCATAATATGAATTTGATATTTCTTTTATATATTTAATTATATTCTTATTTATTTTCATAACATTCCTCCGAATATATTTTATCAAAATTAATTTTTTAGGTCAATACTATTATTTATTCTATTTCCATACTTTCTATACATTCTTTTAACTGTTTCTACTTCTTTTTTATGTCTATAATCTTTAATTGCCATTTTTTCTCTATATTGATTAGATTCTATGTGTTTATTAGTATTGTTTTTTATTTAAATCTTCATATATATTAATTGGGCCAAATTACCTAATATACATTTTGTTATTTTAAAAGGAAAAAAGTCATTTTTCAAAGTAAGGATTTTAATGAAGCAAGAATTAGTATATGTTTTTCATTTAGGTAGTGACAAAGACAAAAGTAAATTAGCAAAGAAAGTTGTAAAAGAAAATGTATCTGGTACTACATCTCTATCCAGTAATGCAATTTAAAATTCAAAACTTAAACTGTTAAAAAATAAAGTGTTCTTAATAAATTTATAATCTTATATAAAATTGCAAAAAAACAATCAAGATTTTAGTCTTAATTGTTTCTTTTTTTATTCAATAAAATCCTTTTAATTTTTTTATTTTGATTAAGCGTGTACAGAGCGTGTACACCCAATTTTCAATATCTGTAATCAGCTATTTCAAGCTATTTTTCTTTTAAATGGTGGAGATGACAAAAGTTCTCCTTTATATATCAACAGTTTTCTTCATTTTGTTGACAGAAATGTTGACAATTTTGCAGTTAATCACTCTTAAAGGCATATAAATTTACTCTAATTTTATGAGTGATACTCGAATTTATAAAATATATTATAGCTATTATATAGTAAGCAATAAATTTATTCAAGTAGTACTTTGCTAATATATTTTGCTATATGTGGCTAAAACCTATAAAAATGTCAAAATTCTATTTTGATATTTTTATGGGTTACCGTGGAAGAGTTTGAGAAACCGAGAAAGGTTGCTCATTAGTTTAGCTGTTAAGCTAAACTACCTTATAACAATATGCTAATATTGTTATAACACGATTATAATATTCAAATAAAATAATGTATATTATTTTGTGGTATTGTTTAAATGTATTTAATCAATATGAATACTTAATCGTGCATAAAAGGATTATTAAGGAAAACTTTAGTTGTCCTTAATCACACGAACTTCTTATGAAGTTCTAGTGTGTTAGAACTTCAAGAAAGTTATATATTGAAAAATCAAAGGAGGTATTTATTTTGCTTGAGCCTACGAAGGCTATCTTAAAAGAAAAGGAATATAAAAAATGAGTTATGCAATAATTAGAAATGCTAACTACAAAAAAGATAATCTTGC
>CANTHA010000062.1 GCA_947653375.1 uncultured Clostridium sp.
TAGTAACGATGATAATAAGAATACCAAGATATAAAAAGAAAATGATAAAAATATAGCAAAATATGAGGCAGATATTATTAGAAGCGGAATAGATAAAGAATTAAATTTCCATTTATATCAAGATAAAATGTAAGAATTAATCAAAAAAATTTTAAAACCAATTTAAGAAAAATTAAATAAATTTTTAAGTTCACAACGAAAAATAAATGCAAAATTTTTAAGAACTACAGCTATAAGTACATATCTAAATAGTGAAGTTATGAAAAATTTGTTAAGCGATGAATATTATGAACAATTTAATATGATGTTAAATAATGCAATAAAGAAAGCAAGTTATTATATCAGTAGAGATATTGAAGGAATGAGTAAGATGGATTTGTATGATTTTTAAAATATAGGTGATATTTATAAAAAAGATTATGAAATGAATAATAATTCAAAATAAAAAAATGATGAGGAATCAAAATTTGCTCGGTGTAAAATATGTCAATAACTTTTTCACAGAAACTAATAAAAGGAGGGATTTATGAAAGAAAAAGTTTTGTGGTTAGATTTACCTGAAGGTGCAGAATACCAGAAGGTAATTGTAGCAGGAAAAACGCGGGTTGGCATTACGTATGTAGAAGAATGCACATGTTAACAAAAAGAGAAGGTGAAGGTAGAAATACCAAAGCCAAAAGCTCTTGTAGGAGGAAGTGAAGTATACCAAAACGACGATGTACCATACTGGTACTGCAAAATCAAAAATGATAGAGATACCTTCATGCATGTCTATATGGAAGATTTAACAGAAGAAGATTTGTTATATGATTCCAAGACAGGAAAGAAAAGGGAATTTTCTACTAACAGAGAGAAAAAATATAAAAGGGATGTTTTGGAAGCATTGGCAAACAAACCAAAAGAAGGATTTCGGTGGATACCAGTGTACGAGCCTTCACTTGCATCAAATGGCAGTGTCCAGTTTGTAGAGGGCAAAAGACCATTAGTAGGATTGAGCTGTCCTGGATGGGATAAAATGCTGAAAGAATATTCGCCAGAAAACGAAAGTGATAGTCTTTCAAATACTACCTATTTCTTACTGTCATTACGGTGGTTAAAAGATGGTTTTACCACTTTAGAGCAACTGGCGGAGCATTCGGAGGAGATAGGACACTATAGAGATTCGAAAAATCCAAAATATGATTTCGAAAAGACTGGAGAAAGGAAGTTTGGAGGAGTATATGGTTTTGCAGGAAATACTTGCATAATTGTAAAAGACCCAAACTCCGAGTCAGGTTATTCGATTAATGGCGGTTAATGCAACAGTAGAGGTAAAAATTATCCGTTTGCTGACTTTGTTCATATTGTCAGTCCTAGCGGCAAGTACTTTAATAGTGTTAGTTGGAGCGAGCTTAAAAAGTAGCTACTTGTCACTGTTACAAACTACAAAAGAGAGAACTTTTTAAAATTAAGTTCTCTCTTTAAAATTTATTATAAATTATGTATTTTAAAAATTCACGATTAAAAAAAGAATTTTTCTCCAGATTAGAGCATACAATTTAAGTAGCTTTAATTTGGAGATTTTTATTGTAGTGGAGGTTTTTATGTTTTATGTATTTAATAAACAAAAAATATATGCATATTTAGTTTCTGTAATAACTGTTATTCTATTGTTTTGTGCTGCAAATAGTTTGAATACAACAAATAACACAGTGCAAACATCTTCAACAACACAAAAATTATTACCTATTTATAATGTAGACACAAAAGAGAAAAAAGTAGCATTCACTATGAATTGTGCATGGTCGCAATTGCCATAGGGACAGAAATTAGAAAGAGTGGTTATTTCTAGCAAAAATAGTGCCTCATAAATGAGGTCAACAAATTGAAAGTAAGGCAGTTAAAAACTTCGTTTTTAAGCAGTATGAGAACGATATGTGAGTCGTTCTCTTCCTGTAAAAAATGGAGTCATTTTTTTCTTTTTAATTCAAAAAATTAATGCAACAAAATATGTAAAAAAATAGACACATATAAAAACCTAATATATAATGTTAAGTGCGAACAAAACATTAGGAGGTTAATATATGTGTCGAACTAATTGTAACATAATAGAAGCAGAAAATAAAGAGAAAAGAGAAATAAAATCAAGATTAATATACGAAGATAGAATAATAATAGAAGAAAAATTAAGAAATAGAAAAAGAATAACAATAACCCAAATAGCAAAAGAACTAGGAAGAGATAAATCAGTAATATCAAGAGAAATAAGTAGAAATAGCTATTTAAAGTGGGATGAAAGAACAGCGAAATATAAGAAAATATATTCAGCAGGAAGAGCACAAGGAGACTATGAAGCAAGAAGAAAGAAAGCAGGAAGAAAATCAGCTATAATGAAAGATAAAAAATTAAAACAATTCATAGAAGATAAAATATTAATAGAAAAATGGTCACCTAAAGAAATATCAGGATATATAAAAAAGAACAATATAAAATTTGAAATACAGCCAAGTTATCAAGAAATATACTATTGGATAGAAGAAAAGCAATTAAAAATAAAAAGTGAAGATTTAACACATAAATATAAATTGAAGAAAAAAGAAAAAATAGAAGAAAAGGCAAAAAAAGGTCCAAAACATAAAGAAAAAAGTATTCATAGAAGGCCAGAAATAATAGATAAGAACGAAGAATTTGGACATTGGGAATTAGATTGTGTAGAAGGAAATAAAGAAAGTAAAAAGACATATTTAACAATATTAGAAAGAAAGACAAAGAAATATATAGTAATAGAGATGAAAGAACATATAAATAAGTGTGTAAGAGAAGCAATAAATAGTTTAGAAGATAGATATGGAAAGAATTTTAAAAAGATATTTAAAACAATGACAACGGATAATGGACATGAGTTTTTAAATTATGATAATATAGAAAGATCAAAGTATGACAGAAGAAAAAAGAGAACAAAGGTATATTATACAGACCCATATAGTTCGTGGCAAAAAGGAATGAACGAGAACTGTAATGGAATATTAAGAAGGTTTATACCTAAAGGAACAGATTTGAATACAATAAGCAAATATAAACTAGAAATAATATTAGAAAAGATAAATAAGAAACCAAGAGAAATACTAAATTATACATCAGCAGAAGAGATGTTTAATATAGAAATAAATAAAATAGAAAAAGCAGCTTAATTAATAAAAAATATATATTAGGTTTTTGTTGCAATAGAATTTTGAATGGACTGTCATTTTTTTCTATCAAAAATTACGGAAAAATATTGAAAAATTACTGTGAATTATAGTATAATAGAAATATCGAAATATTAAAAGGGGAAAAAATAAAATGAGTAAAAATAAAACAATAATAAAATGCATGCTAATAACAATACTAACTTCCATTGTATTTATAATAATAACTAATTATATGTTCAGCATGAGTATGAGAATAGAAAACTATCAAAGACATATTTTAAGAATATTAATAATAGCATTTTTTACAATAAGTATATCAACTCCGATTATAATAAATATAAAAGAAAAAAACAATAAGGATTTAAAAAAATATATAAAAATAATCTTTATTTTTTATATGATAGGTATAGTAATATATTGGACAACTAATGTCATAAATGAGGAACAAAGAATTAAACAGTTAAACGGAACTGCAATACAAACAAATATAAGTGAAGCATTAGAAAAAAAAATAGAGCAAGAACAATTACTAGCGAATATAATGGAACAAACAAAAACAGAAACATATAAAGAATATATAATAAAAGCTATGATAGAAATAGTAATAGTTGCAATAGGAATAGGTTTACAAAGAAAAATCATATTAAATAAAGGAGAAACATAAAGTAAAAAATAGGAGGGAAAGAATGTCAAATACAATAAAGAATATTTTAGAAGAATATGTAAATGGATTATTAAAAATGATAGGTAAGAATTTAAAACAAGTAATTTTATATGGATCCTATGCAAGAGGAGAACAAAATAAAAATGGAGAAATAAGTGATATAGACATTATGATACTAGTTGATTTAGAAGAAGATAAAATAAAGGAATTAGAAAAGAAAGTAATTGACTACAGTTATGATTTAGATTTAGAATATGACATTTTATTATCTCCAATGATAGAGAATATTGAAAATTATAACAATAGAAAAGGATATATGGCATTTTATAAAAATATTGAAAAAGAAGGAGTTTTGCTAAATGGATAATAAAGAGATAGAAATGTTATCAAAATATAGATTAGAGCAATCAAAAGAAAATTTAGAAGAAGCAGAAGTTCTTTTTAATATTAATAAATTTAAGGGTGCAAGTAATAGAGCATATTATTCAATATTTCATGCAATAAAGGCAATACTAGCATTGGAACAAATAGATTTTAAAAAACATTCATCTGTAATAGCATATTTTAATAAAGAATATATAAGTAAGGAAACTTTTCCTAGAGAATTAGGAAAAAGAGTAAGTGAAGCAAGATTTTTTAGAGAAAAAAGTGACTATGTAGATTTTTATATAGTAACAAAAGAAGAATGTCAAATACAAATAGATACAGCAAGATTGATGATTGAAAAAGCAGAAAAATATATAAATGGAAAGTTAAAAAAATAAATCAAAAGAGTTTTAGTATATTGATACTAGAACTTTTTTGATATTTTAATAAAAAATTTCATAAATTGTACAATTTCATTTTTTATTTGCACTCTTATTTAATATAGAAACAAAATAAAAATTTATTCATAGTAATAAAAAATATGAATATAGTTAAACAGGTGATAAATATGAAAGTGTACAGAGAATTTGAAAAGAACGGCAAAACAATGCAGGAGAAAGTGAAGGAAATAATATTAAGATATATTTACGAAAACTATTGCAACTTATTTCAAACAGAGTTACAATCGGACAAACTGGGAATAACCGATTCTATTATTAATTGAACAGTGAAAGGGGTAGAAAATGGTAAATGGTAAATGTAAATAATAGAGAGGTAATTGAAACAAGATGCAATAATTTAATTTATTATGGTATATCAAATGAACAAGTTTTATACAGAGTAGCAATATATTTAAGGTTATCAAGAGATGATGAAAATATAGGAGATTCAGAGAGCATAATTAATCAAAGAGAATTTTTAACTAAATATGTAGCAAGACAAGATAACTGGGTATTGGGAGATATATACATAGATGATGGATATACTGGAACTAATTTTAATAGACCAGATTTTATAAGGTTAAAACAAGATATAGAAGAAGGAAAAATAAATTTGGTAATAACAAAAGATTTGTCAAGACTAGGAAGAGATTACATAGACACAGGATACTATTTGGAAAAATATTTCCCAGCCAAAAGAGTAAGGTATATTGCAGTAAATGATGGAATTGATACATTTGAAAAGAATAATGGTAATAATGACATGGGTGCATTTAAGTCAGTTGTAAATGATATGTATGCAAAGGATATCTCAAAAAAAGTAAGGACTGCTAAAAAAACAAAGGCAGAAAAAGGAGAATTTATTGGAGCATTTGCACCTTATGGTTATAAAAAAGACCCAAACGATATAACAAAACTAATAATAGATGAAGAAGTGGCAGATGTAGTTAGGTTTATCTTTAATGAATACAATAAGGGAAATGGACTTGCATATATTGGTAGAAGATTAAATGAAAAAAACATTGAATGCCCATCTGTATATAAGCAAAGAACTTGTAAATTCCATTGTAAAACATTTACAGGTTTATGGGGACATGAAACAATAAAAAAAATATTAAGAAATAGAGTTTACATAGGAGAGTTAATCCAAAGAAAAGGCGAAATGGTTAGTTATAAAGTAAAAAAATATATTCAACTACCAAAAGAAGAACATATTATTATTTCAAATGCACATGAGGCAATAGTTAGTAAAGAAGTATTTGATTTAGCACAAAGCATTTTAGATGCAAAAATGCACAAAAAACATAGTAAACAATGTAATGATCATTTATTATCTGGACTGTTATATTGTCCAAGATGCCATAATAAATACAGATATCAAAAACAGACAGGACTAAAAGATGATATGGTTGCAGTATGTAGTGTATATAATAGATTTGGAAAAGAATATTGCACAAGAGTAGCAATAAGGGAGAGTGTTTTGGATAAAGCTGTAAAAGAAGATTTAAAGTTGATGGCACAAGAAAAGATTAATAAAAATAAAATTATTAAATTAGAAGATGTAAATAATTTAAAGAAACAAAAAACGAAAATAACTAAAACAAAATTTGATTACGAAAGAAGAATTATTGAAATAGATAGAATATTAAAAGCAAGTTATGAAGATAAAATAAATGGCATTCTTACTACAGAAGAATTTGTAAATATGTCAAACGAATATAGAAAAGAAAAAGAAAGCCTAGTTTTAAAATTAGAAACATTAGAAAAACAAGTTAATTCTTATGAAGATAATAAAGAGAAAGAACTAACAAAAATTATAAAAAACATAACTGATTTTGATAATATTGATAAAAATACAATAATGAGTTTAGTTAATAAGATTGAGATAATAGATTCAGAGACTATAAAAGTATATTATAAGTTCTCTGAATAAAAAAATCTATCCCTATGGCAACTGCGACTGGAATGCAGATGATATAGACAAAATATTAGAAGTATTAAGAAACAATAATACAAAAATAACATTTTTTATGGTAGGAGATTGGATAGAAAAATTTTCTGATAGTGTAAAGAAAATATATGAAGAAGGACATGAAATAGCAAGTCATAGTGATACACATCCACATGTAAACAATTTAAATTATGAACAAAATATTGAAGAAATAGAAAAAAGTAATGATAAAATTGAAAAAATCACTGGAAGTAGAACAAAAATTTATAGAGCACCATATGGAGAATATAATGATACAGTAATAAAAGCAGCAAAAGATAAAGGATATTATACAATTCAGTGGAATTTAGATACATTAGATTATACTGGATTAACAGGAAATGAAATGTGGAATAGATTAAAAGATAAGATAAAAGAAGGAGATATTATATTAAGTCATAATGGAACAAAGCATACAGCAGAAAGTTTAGATATGTTAATAAAAAATATTAAAGAAAAAGGTCTAGAAGTAGTAAGAGTTTCAGATTTAATTTATCAAGATAATTATGAAATAAATAGCAATGGAACACAAATTAGAAATAAATAGTATAAAAATTCCAGTAAAGGAAATAATAGAGTTATTAATAATTAAGGGGAAGATTATGTCTTTTATTGGAGTTATTTCAGATAATAAATGTTATGAAAAAATAAAGGAAAAAATACTAGAAATATATAATGAACCTAGCATTATACACATAAATAAAAAAAGTGTAGAAAATATCAAAAATGTTAAATTTGAAATGATTATTATTAATGAAGAATTAGAAAAATGGAAAGATAAACAAGAATTTCTTCAAATGATATTTTCTAATGCTAAATACTTATTGTTAAATTCAGATATTAATTTAATGTTTAACTATGATAAAAATAAAGATTTAGAAATTATAACATATGGATTAAATAGAAAAGCTACAGTTACAGTATCAAGTATAAGTGATTTAGAAATAATAGTATACTTGCAAAAGAACATACTAAATTCAAAAAACAAACTTGTTGAAATTACTGAAAAGCAAATAAAACTTAAAGAAGAAAGCAAATGTAAAACATATGAAATTTTAATATTATATATAATTTCTATTTTATATGATAAATGCATAATTAATGAAATATAGGAAAATAGTTACTTTTTTTATAAAAATTAACTTTTTATGTAGACAAAACCAAAAAAATGTTGTATAATAAATAATGTAAGTTAATCGTGCGTAAAGAAAAATATACAATTGATAAATATAAAAATAGGGAGGAAAAGATTTTGGATACAAATTATTTAGAAAACAACTATTTAACATTAGTTGGAAAAGTTACAGGAGAAAAGAGATTTAGTCATGAAATTTACGGAGAAAGATTTTATGTGTTTGATTTATCAATACAACGTTTAAGTGGTAATGCAGATATAATACCAGTAACAGTATCAGAAAGATTAATCAAAGATGAAATGTTAAGAGAAGGAAATAATTTATTAGTAAAAGGTCAATTTCGTTCATATAACAGCTATGACAATGGAAGAAATCGTTTGATTTTAACTGTATTCACAAAGGACATAATAGAAGTAGAAGAAAAAAGTGAAGAAGAAGAAAACGAAATGGTAAAAAAAGATATGGTAACTAATGAAGTAATCTTAGTAGGATACATATGTAAGAAACCTATTTATCGTCAAACACCATTTGGTAGAGAAATATCAGACATTTTATTAGCTGTTAATAGAGCATATAATAAATCAGACTATATACCATGTATAGCATGGGGAAGAAATGCAAGATTTTGTCAAGATTTAGAAGTCGGAACACAAGTAAAAATAGTAGGAAGAGTTCAATCTAGAAAATATGAAAAGAAATTTGAAGATGGAACAGTTGAAGAAAGAGTAGCATATGAAGTTTCAGTAGGAAGCTTGGAAATAATAAATGAAGAAGAACAAGAAAAAGATGTTGAAAATCAAGAGGCTGTATAATATAACTAAATAGATGGGTATCACAAAAATGTGGTACCTTTTTTTATATTATAGTAAAGTTCTCCAAACTTCCTATAATATAAAGCATTCCACAGAAAATTGCTATGCAATTTTCGCGGAAGAACAAAGACGAGGCATGAAAGGCAATCTAAAAGGTCAAGAAATTTTAATCATGCCTCTTTTGTTCTAACTTGTAACTTAGCGTATAGGAAAAACGCAACTATTCGAAGATAAAAGTTATTTAAAGAAATATATATAAAATACTAGTTTTTTAGTACGTCTTCTGATATAATTTAAAAAAATACTTGAAAGGAAGAAATTATGGTAAAAGAGAAAACTAAAGAGGATAGTAAAAAAATGAATAGTAAAGTAAAATTTACAATATTAGCAGTAATTTTAATTGCTATTTTTTGTATAGCAATATCTCCAGTAACATTGCAAAATGATACATTTTATACAATAAAAGTAGGAGAACATATTGCAAATAATG
>CANTHA010000063.1 GCA_947653375.1 uncultured Clostridium sp.
AGCTTCTTTAACTATTCCTAAATTATTAAACATAAACATCTACCTTTCCATTTCTATTTCTCTTTGTAATTTTTCATAAGCTATTTGATTTTTAACTTTTTCAAAGTCATTATCAAATGCCTTTTTTAAATTATTAATTTCCCTTTTTGTTAATAATACTATTTTAGATTTATTATTATTATTAAATAGACTTCTACTATCATTTTCAACTACATCTTTTATTTCTTTAAGAAGTGTATTTCCCATTCTTGTATATAAATCATCTATCTTATTTTTTTTATAATTATTATACCTAAACTCTTCACCTGTACCATACATTTTTTTTAAGTATTCTACTTCTCTATCAAGTAAATTCTCTAATTTATTTAATTCTTCCTTTTTATAATTCTCAATATAATACTTTGTTAATTCATCTAAAATAGGTCTAGCATCATTTATAGAATTATAATTATAGTGCCATTGTTTTTTATCGTTAGGTAATTTTTCTATTATATCTAAAACCATTCTTTTCATTTCAATATCATTATGAAAAGAAAAATTCTTTTTGCTTTCAATTATATTTTTTCTTATTAAATCATTTATTTGTCTTTGTTCTTTGCTTCTATCAATAAGATTATTTGCAAATTTACTTTTCATATTATATAAAGTTTTAGGTTTTCTTTTTCCTCTTTCCCTGGTTGGATTGATTTCTACACTTGCTACATGAACATGAATATTATCCGTATTATAATGGAGAGATCCACTCCAAATTAAATTATTTAATCCTTCTTTTTTAATCAACTCGTTCATTGAACTTCTAACTGCCTCAATTATTTTTTTCTCATTTACAATTCCAGTTTTTCTATCATATAGTCCTTCACTTTCTAGCCAATTATTATCAAAACTAAAAACATCTTGCCACATTATACCTTCTTTTTTTTGTGCCATAGAAAAATAATTTTTTAATATTTTTTTTTCATTTTCATTCAAAAAATATTTATCTGCTGTGAATAAATTGCCTGATTTACTTGGATTGCCCATATAGTCATTATATAATGAAAAGTCATCAAATTTATAATTTCTAACTGCTTCTTCTCTGTCTATATAATCTATATAAGTTGAAAATTTTTTACTATTGCTTTTAATCCATCTGACTTTATGAATTATTCCTACCATACTTTTATCCTTACATTAATATTCTCTATCTAGTTTAGATACCCTTTTAGTTGCAATTCTTTTTTCTACTACATCTATTGCATTATCTATAGCTTCGCACTTAGCTTCTTCTGTTGTTGCTAAAAAATTATATCCAGACTTTACAAAGAATCCATTTAAAAGTTCAATAATAACTTGAGAGTTTTTATCTGTTTCATTACTTGCTTTTTTAATACCTAATAATTCACCTTTTAATTGTTCTGCAATCTCTTTTCCTATTAACTTAATCATAACATCTGTAGTCATATCACAATTATTTTGATGTTCTCTTATAATAAACTCTAACGCTTCTCTATCAAATTTAAAATTATTTTTTTCTCTGATCTCTTCTATATAATCTATACATTGTTGATTTAATCTAAATTCTTTTCGTAATCTTCCCATAAATATTCTCCTTATAATTATAACAAAAAGGACTTTGTCCTCGCTTTCGCTCACCTATAAACTTTAAAAAGTTTAATCAAAATTTTTATAATGAAATATTAAATATCTTAATTGGAAATTACATATGAAGATATTTAATAAGAGCATAAGGGAAAACTGTCCCCAAAATAATTGGGGAGCTAGGCAAAGCCTAGCGTTTACATGGGGACAAAATTTTTTCCAAAACCGTTAAGTCGCCGTACATAATCCGTACGACATCCGTACAAAATAAAAAAAAATAATTATGTTTCTACATTAACTTTACTCATAATTTTTCTTCTTTTCTTCTAATTTTTTAATCTTTTCTTTAAGTTCATCAGCTCTTTTATCTTCAATTTTCATCTCAATTTCTAATTGATTAATCTTAGATTTATTAGAACTTATTGTATTTTCTGTTGCTTCAAGCTCACTTTCTGTTTGATATTTTTTATCTTTTTCTAGTGTAGTTATGTTTTCCTCATATGAATTTATACTATTGTTTTTTGAAGAAATCATTTCATTTATTTTTTCTATTTCTGCTTGAATATCATTGATTTCATTTTCTATAACTTCAACTGTATATTCATTAATTCCCTTTTCTTTTAAGCTATTGTTAATATTTATATCCCTTGAATCTGAATATAATTT
Organism: uncultured Clostridium sp.; assembly: GCA_947653375.1. Taxonomy (GTDB): domain Bacteria; phylum Bacillota; class Clostridia; order TANB77; family CAG-508; genus CAG-269. The sequence goes on from CANTHA010000063.1 coordinate 2,245, forward strand.
AATGCTCCCTTGATTATTTTTATCTAATACCGTTAATGATAAAGCCTTCCAATTCTTATTAACATTTGTAGTTATTATATAGTCACTATTAGTTACTTTTGTTACTTTACTTGGAATAACTTCTGTAGGATTTGTTTTTTCTCTTATCGAAAAATCTAAATTTACTTTCTCAGTTAAACTATTATTTTTAACCTTAACTGTAAATTGTACTAATCCATTTTCAGAATTATATTCTCTATCTTTTAACATAATAGTTACGCTATTTAAAACTAATTCTTTATTAATTTCTGTACTCATCAAACTCATTTCTTTATTAAAAATAATATTTGAAGATAAAAAAAATAAAACTCCAATTATACAAATTGAAGCTAAAAAATAATATGGAATTGATTTATTTTTTTCTAATTTTTTATTTATATTATCTACTTTAATTTGCATACTTTCTTTATTCATATTCCAAGATCACTCACCTTTTATTTAAGATATTACTTTAAATGATATTGCTTCAAATTTTAATATTGCATTTAAATTAAGATATTTTTCATAAAGGTTATCTATTAATATGTAAAATTCTTTTTCACTTATAATACTTCCCTTGTACGCATAATCACTTAAAATTATTTCTGAAAAATAATTATTTTTTTCCATTATTGCTTTAATTGTTTTTGATTCCTTATCGTAAAATAAAGTTAAATATTTTCTTAATTTACCTTCCATTTTTTCTATTTCTTTTATAGCTTTCATTTTACTTTCGGCACTAAGTTTATAATTTGTTTTAGTTTCAAAAGTTAAATCACCTTCATTGAAAATAAAGTTCATTGAGTAATTATTCATAGTAACCTCCCATAAATTTTTATTCTACAACCCTTCTAACTTTCCTATTAAATGTTTGCTGATAATATGGATTACTTAAACTTCCTATACTTACACCTGTACTACTACCATCATGTATAAACTGTCCATTTCCTAAATAAACTCCAACATGACCGTTAATTGTATAAGTATCAAAGAAGATTATATCTCCCCTTTTCATATCTTTAGGATTTATTGCTTTTCCCATGTTTACAAGAGAAAATGTTACAACACTTGCTCTATCTCCAAGTTGAACTCCAGCACTTGCATACATATAATGTATAAAAGACGAACAGTCAAAACGACCAGCTAAAACATCTGCTTCTGTTCTTCCACCACCCCATACATAAGGTGACTTTCCTACCCATTTCATTCCTGCCTCAATTGCCTTTTCTATTATCTCATTACCACTTGCCAATAGTCCTGCATTACGAAATTCCATGGCATATTGAAAGACCTTATTAGGATAATTATTTTGTGCCTTATCTAAATCTACACTCATTCCATAACCTGGACCTCCGTTGTAACAAGCAAAAATTCTTCTTAAAGTTTCTTTAAAGTCCTTATCAGTTTCACTTCTATCCCAACCAACTAGCTTCATATTTTCATCATTATTGTAGTCTAATTTATCCACTTTATTTTGTTTATACAAAACAAAATTTGCATAATATCTCATTTCATATGCACCTGCAAAAATTTGAGCTTTAGGATCGCTTAAATATATATTCCACATATCATCTGATGATGAAAATACATATCCACTTTCTTTATAAGCATCTCCTAATCCCATATCAATAAGATATTTCCATAAATCTTTTCCTGTTAAAATATCGTATTTTTGTATTTGCATTATTCCATATGCTCCACCATAAGATGTATTCGGATTAAAGTTACTTTCTTGTTTTGCAACTGCTGCTAATACCCAGTTAGGAACATTAAATATACTTGCTGCTTCATTAAAATAAGGAACAAATTCTGTAGGTACACCATATGCCCCAATATCAGTAATAAGCCCTCCTCCGCTGTCATTTTGAAATTCTTGTGCTTTAAAAATATACATAGTTATAGCACTTACTAATATTAAAAAGCTAATAGTTATTGCTCCTAAACTTGATAATGAAATCTTAATTACTCTTTTAATTAACTGCTTCTCTTTTTCCAATAACCCCACCAACTTTTAATTTAAATAACTCTATAACTAACTACTTTATATTTATTATTGAATTTTAATAACTTAACCTCATAAGAACTTCTGCCAGAATTACAGATTTGATCGTATTGATCTATAACATTCCATTTAACATAAACATCAAATAAAATATAATCATTATCATATTTATTTTCTTCTTCATAAGACTTTACTTCTTCAATTGTTTTTTTCTTAATATCTTGATTTTTTCCAAGGTACATATACAATGCTTCTACTTCTTCTTTTAACTCATCTGCTGAATATTTAACGGCTAAATCTACAGTTTCCTTGATATTTTCAATATCAAAACTTTCTATTGCTTGTACAAAATTTTCTGCTACATTCTTAGCCTTAACTCTTTCATCTAAGCTAAATTTACTTGTATCAAGGAGGAAATTATTTTTCTTAATTTCTTCATCTGAATTTCCATTAGTTATGCTGGTTTTAAATCCTTTTTCTATTATAATATCTTTAGAAAACTCATCTTTGTTATTCTCTAATTCTTTATCCAAATCATAAACTTTATCACTATTTTCATTAGAAATATCGTTTTCTTCAACACTAATATTGTTATGTTCTTGTTTGTTTTTTATATCACTAATTAAATCTTTTCCAACAAAAATAGTAGATATAATTCCTAATGATATACAAGAAATTATTATTAAATGTTTAATTTTTTTCAAATTAAGCACCACCCTTAAATAAATCTAACTCTTTATTTGTAACTTCAATTCTAAACTTTATATTCTTAAATCCATTTATAGCTAATATACATTCTCCCTTTCTAAAAAAAGGTATACCTTCAATTTCACTTTCAGTTAATTGTCCATCAAAAATATCTAGTAAAGCTCCTTTTGAGTTGTTATCTTGTTGCATAATAAATTTATATTGAGTTAACTCAAATAATGTTTTTATCTTTTGTAATGCTTCACTCTCTGCATTTTCTGGTACTACATCCCTAATACTTTGCGTTGCAAAAATTAGTCCTGCAAAATATTTTCTAGCTTCTCTTTCAAAAGAAATTAGATAATCAACAGCCATTATATTATTTGAATTGATAAACTTATGTGATTCATCTATCAGAAGAAAATATTTTATAATATCTTCAAATTTAACCTTTCCATCATCATATAATTTCTTGACTTTTAATCCATGTGTTAAAGCATTATTCCACAATAAAGTCATTATATTAAAAGTTTGTGCATTAAAAATTCTCTTATCAAATTGCACTAAATTTTTAACTTCAAAACTTACTAACTGTTCATTATCAAAACTATTTATTGAAGAATACCCATTAAAAAGTGTACCGTAATCTCTTACTATACTTTCAATGTTTAATATTATTAACTCTAATCTCTCCTGTTTAGTTGGAGTTAAATTTTTCTTTATAATTTCTTTTTCTATATTTTCGTAAAGTTCATTTTTTATATATTCTAATAATTCCTCCATTATTGGATATTGTCTAATTTCATAAGTTGTAGCTCTCTTTCTATCAATTCCATAATTTCTGTAAAAGTCACTTAAAATTCTCTCAAATTCTCTTATTTCTGCTTGTTCTGCATTTGGAGAAATAAATTGATATAACATAGAAACCTTACTCAAATGAAGCATATAACTTTGTTCTTCTAAAACTTCGTTTGTTTCTTCATCAACAACTGTTGCGAAAATTTGTAATGGATTGATAATTCCATCTGTACCATCTAAAGCAATTACTTTTCCACCTAAAGCTTCCACTAAAGTTTTAAACTCTCCTGAAATATCTAAAACTCTTATTATATTGTTTACTATTGCATTATCTGTCATTAATCTTTTCAATAAAGTAGATTTTCCTGAACCCATTAATCCAACTGCTAACGCATTATATGACTTTCTATAATCATTTCTAGTAAAAATATCAAAAAGTACATTTCCACCCGTATAAGTTCTACCTAAGTATTTTCCTGTTGGATCGTTTAGTTCTGTAAAATGGAATGGATAACCTGCTCCTAAAAATATAGAAGGTAATGGCTTTCCAACTCTTTTATTAGGATAATAACTCTGTTCCGTAGCTGATGAAAATAATGATTGCCATTCATATTCTTGCTCATTAATGCAAACTGCTCCCCTATACCCTAAGTTTTGCAATCTAATCAACATTTCCTTAATTTTTATATCTAATTCATCTAACGTCAATGCTGATACATAATATCTTATAGTAACAAGCTTTACTATTTCTTCGTTTTGTGTAATATCCTCAACTAATGCTTGTAACTTACTAATCTCGGATGTAGCTTTAATTCTATCTATATTACTTGGAGCATCTCCTACTCTTGTAATTTGTTCGGTAATTGATCTATTAATTTTCTCCAATATCCTATCTTGATTTTCCGTTGAAACATCTATTGTAGTTGTTACATCTTCAAAGTTTAATAAATCTTCTAACCAATAATCATTTACCTGTGTTTTAAATTCGTATATTCTTATACACGCTTCATATCCATCACCTTTTATAATAGCTTTATCTGCGAAACTGATACCACCTACGGGTTGTATTGTAGTTAAAAGATAAGGATTATAGTCTATTTTTTTTCTTAATGTCATTGTAAATTCTCCCCCTAAAATAAAAAGATACTAAACTTAATTAGTATCTTTTAAATTACTCTTTAATTAATAAGTTTTGTATTTGGATTATTTAATTTAAATAATATCTTTAGCTTTTTTTCTGTATCTAAAGACTTTAATTTTATAGCTAAATTTTGATTTCTAAGTAATAATCCCTTAACTTCTTCTTTATTATCAGTATCTTTAATAAATATCATTATATAAAATTCTCTATTTTGTCTATTTGATTCAAGATAAACTAACTGCTCTAATTTCTCTTTCAAAAAACTTGCATAAATCTCATTTTTACACTCTTTCAGTTTCTTTTCTAAATACTTTTGCTGATTAACAGTATTTACAGGAAACTTCATTGATATTATTTTAAAATCATAAACATATCCCCTTAAAAATGATACAAAACTATATATGTGCATTTTTCTTTCAATTTCATTTAATGAATATATGTCTTTACTATCAATCTGAAATATATCTATTTCTCCATTTTTAGTAATTACACTATTATCATCGTCATTTATATCTTTAAATGGTAATAATTCTTTAGTTGTTAATAAAACCTTTTTATTTTCTCTTTTTAATTCCTTATTTTCTTTTTTCTTTATTTTTTTTTCTTCTTTTCTTATTCTCTTTTCTTCTTTTGTTAGTTTTATTTTCTCTTTTTGAGTTTCTTTCTTTATGTTTATATCTTCAAATTTTTTTATTGCCATAAAAACCTCCAATTAAAAAAGTGTCCCCAAAGGACACTTTTCTATTCTCTAGCATAAGCTTTTCTATTTCTTATTAAAGCATAATATATACTTTGAAATTTTCTTTTTTCAGGATTTATTCTACTTTTACTTGTTAAAAGAATTGATATAGTAAACATAAATAAATAATATGGTACAACTAATGGCTTATAAACAAGAGAACTCAATGCCCATGCTATAATTAATACAGTCCCAACAAAAACAATATCAAATAAATATAAGTTTTTAGTAAACTTCATTGAAGATGAAATTTCCTTTGGTAAAACATACATACTATCACCTAACTTTATTTTTTATTTTTAACATTCCACTTACTACCAGTATTTTTCCCTAAATTATAAGACCTTGCCAAATCATCTATAAATTTTGATGATTTAACCTTATCTCTTGTATATTCACCAATTGTTCTATTTTCCATTTTACCTACTACATTCTTATTCTTTGTTCTATCATCTAAATTTAAGTTACCTTGAACTTCCTTAGATTGAATATTTTCAACTCCCTCCTTATATCTCATACCATTATCATTTTTTATACTTCTTGATTCATTATTTCTAATATCTGCACTATTATTAACACCTTCATCTTTAAAACTATTACTTGAACCTAAATTACTAAAATTACTTTTCATTTCCCCATTTATGCTCTCTCTACTATTTGAGTTATCTACGTTAACTCCATCATTAATAATACCTTCATTTTTGAAATTTTCTTTTGAGTTTAAATTATTAGGGTTATTTCTATTTATTTCACTATTTAGGCTTTCTCTACTATTAGAATTATCTAAATTAGCTGAAGCATTTCTAAAACTATTACTACTATTAATACTTTCATCTTTTAAAGCTTCTCTTGAATTTAAATTGTTAGGATTGTTTCTATTCATTTCACTATTTAGGCTTTCTCTACTATTAGAATTATCTAAATTAGCTGAAGCATTTCTAAAACTATTACTACTATTAATACTTTCATCTTTTAAAGCTTCTCTTGAATTTAAATTGTTAGGATTGTTTCTATTCATTTCACCAGTTAGACTTTCTTTATTATTAAAATTATCTAAGCTAACTGCACTCTTTATAATATCCTTTGATGTTAGATTGTTTAAATCACCTTTATTCATTTCATTATTTAAATTATCTATGTTATTTGGATTAATAATTGAATCTCCATCAATTTTACTAACTGAAGCTTGATTTCTATACATTTCTTCCTGAATATTACCACTATTGCTTCTATCATTATTTTTATTAATATCCTTTAATTCCCTTGAATTAGCATTGCTATAAATAATATTATTATTAGTATCGCTAATTCTCTCATTAGAATCATTATCTGAAACACTATTATCATTATTTGAATGATTAATTCCATTCATTTCATCTTCAATACTATTGGTATTTTTATTATCATTAAAACTATTTGAATTTAAATTCTTATTA
>CANTHA010000064.1 GCA_947653375.1 uncultured Clostridium sp.
TTTGAGAGTATAAAATTTTTTATAAAAAATTCCCGAAAAAAATTGACACTATCCTAAATGTGTATAAAGTTGCTTTTCTTTACATAATATTGTATAATTAATATATATTAATTCAGAAAACTAGACTAGATATAGTCTAAATAAAAGGAGGAATTTATTATGCATCAATTTAAACGGTCATCAAATGGCATAGCAACAGTCATCTGTTATGTGGGATTTTGGATTTTACTTTCTATACTAATACTTACTCCTAGTATAGATCCTTTAGTAATATGCTCAATACTTATCCTTTATTGTATAGTCTTCATACTACTTACCTGTATTTTTTTACTACCAGACTTTGACTACTATATAAGGTTTAACGATCACTTAATAATCTTTGAAATGTCTGAAGATGATCACAGAGCAATAACTAGATCTTTTTCTATAGCAAGTCAAACTAGAAAGAAAATAGTATTAGACGATGGAATTTCCAGAACAAAAATTTCGTATAACAAAGAAGTTTTAGAATTCCTTAATAAAATTAAGATTTAATTTCATGTGTAAAAAAGGCAATCAGCAATGATATGTCTTTTTTACATTTAGCTATGCTTGTTAATTAATTGTAGAAATTATATAAATATTGTAAAAGATCCCTTTAGGACTCTTTTTACATTTATTGGATAATGAAATCCCTGCGTTTTAGGGATGGTTATAATTCATTTTACAATATACATTTTACTCAAACCATTCTAACTCCCATCCTGCAATAATTACTGTATCACCTTCATGTATACCTAATTGTTTCAATTTCTCATCTATTCCCATATTTTTCAAGCTTTTTTGTAAATAATACATAGATTCATTATCTTCTATATTCACTCTTCCCATTAATCTTTCTACTGCTTTTCCTGTTATAATAAATACACCATCTTCTTCTTTTATAGACCATTGGTCTTTTCTTTCTTCTAAAGTATAAATTACTTTTTCATTTACTTCTACTAATTCTTCTTTTGGCAGTGTTTTTAATGTTTTTGATACATAATCTATCAGTTCTTGAACTCCTTGCTTCGTTACTGCTGATATTTTATATAATTCACAATTTTCCTTTTTAGCTAATTGTTCTACTTGTTGTAATCTTTCTGTATCATCTCCTATTGCATCTATTTTATTTGCAACAATTATTTGTTTTCTTTTACTTAACTTATCACTATATTTTTGTAGTTCTTTATTAATTGCATAAAAATCTTCAACTGGATTTCTATCTTCTTGCCCAGAAACATCTAAAAAGTGTAATAATAGTCTTGTCCTTTCTACGTGTCTTAAAAACTGAAATCCCAAGCCTACTCCTTCACTTGCTCCTTCAATTATTCCTGGTATATCTGCTATAACAAATCCATCTCCATTTTTTGTTTTCACAACTCCTAAATTTGGTTCTAATGTTGTAAAATGATAATTTGCAATTTTAGGTCTCGCAGCTGTTACAGAAGATAAAAAGGTTGACTTTCCAACATTTGGAAAACCTAACAATCCTACATCTGCTAACAATTTTAATTCTAATATTATCTCTTTTTCTTCTCCTTTTTCTCCATCTTCAGAAAATCTAGGAGCTTGTCTTGTTGCTGTTGCAAAATGTGAATTTCCTCTTCCTCCACGTCCACCTTTTAATATTAATTCTGTTTGATTTGGTTCTGATAAGTCTGCAACAATCTTACCTGTTTGTGCATCTTTTATAACTGTACCTATCGGAACTTTTATATATAAATTTTCTCCATATTTTCCATTACAGTGATTCCCACTACCTTTTTCACCATTTTCTGCTTTAAACTTTTTATTATATCTGAAATCTATCAATGTATTTTTATCTTTATCAACTTGAAAATATATGTCTCCACCATTTCCGCCATCGCCACCATCAGGTCCACCTGCTGCTACATACTTCTCCCTACGAAATGTAGCTGCACCATTGCCTCCATCTCCTGATTTAATTATTATTTTTGTATAATCTGTAAACATTATTATCTCCTTTTGTGACAAAAGGGTCGCCCCTTTTTGTCACATCTATTATTAATATTAAATTATAAATATGTGACAAAAAGGGGCGACCCTCTTGTCACATTATTTAAAATAGTCTAGTTTCATTGCTTTTTTTACTTTTTTCATTGTTTCCTTTGCTACTGCTTGTGCCTTTTTTGTTCCATTTATTAGAATTTTATCTACTTCTTCTGGATGTATCTCATAATATCTCCTTTTTTCTCTAATAGGTCGTAATTCTTCTATTATATTAGTTGCTAATTGCTTTTTACATGCTACACAACCACGCTTTCCAGCTTTGCATTCTTCACATATTGTTTTAATATCTTCTGGATTAGTAAATAAGTTATGATAATATGCAACCATACATATATCAGGATTTCCTAAATCATCTTTTTTTATACGATTTGGATCTGTTACTGCACTCATAACTTTTTTTGTTATTTCTTCTTCACTATCTGATAGATAAATTGCATTTCCTAGTGATTTCCCCATTTTTTCATTTCCATCTAATCCTTTTATTCTTTTACCACTTGATAATACTGCTTTAGGCTCAACTAATACTTCTCCATATATTGAATTGAATTTTCTTACTATTTCTCTACATTGTTCAATTAGCGGAAGTTGGTCTTCTCCAACTGGTACTAGTTCTCCTTCAAATGCTGTAATATCTGCTGCTTGACTTACTGGATATCCTAAAAAACCATAAGTTACACTTTCTCCAAATAACTCTTTTTTTTGTGCTATTTCTGTTTTTACAGTTGGATTTCTTTGAAGTCTTGAAATTGTTACTAAATTAGAATAAAAAACTGTTAATTCTGCAACTTCTGGTATAAGTGATTGTATATATATAGTTGTTTTATTAGGGTCAATTCCAACTGATAAATAGTCTATTGCTACTTCTCTTACATTTCTTCTTACTTTTTCTGGATTATTAAAATTGTCTGTTAATGCTTGAACATCTGCAATTAATATATATGGGTCATATTCTCCACTTTCTTGCAATTCTATTCTTTTTTTTAATGATCCAAAATAATGACCTATATGTAATTTTCCTGTTGGTCTATCCCCTGTCAATATTCTTCTTTTACTCATATATATCATTCTCCTTTATTATAATAATTATTATACTATAAAAAACTTTAAAGCACAACAATAATATATATAAAGTATGAGTATTTTCAGAAGGATTGGAGCAATCTTTGATTGGAACTAGCAAAGAACGAGATAAAACCAATTACTAATTAGATTACTTTATTTCCTAATAATAACTATTATATCTATTATTATTCATATTTCCATATATTCCTGTTGTAGAAATTGTAATAAACTTTATAGAATAAATATCACAATAGACTAAACTATCATTTTCAAAAGATCTTAACAAAATATAACTAGCTCCTACATCATCTAAAATACCTATTCTATCTACTAAATTATTTGTTCCTATTAGAAATTCCACTCTCATTAATTTTCCTATTTGTTCTCTTAAAAAAGCTGGTGTATATATAGGATTAGTTAATATCTCTGGTGAATTTTCATTAATTTCATTTTGTCTATTTTCTCTAATATTATTTACTTTATCTCCTAAATCTGCCATACTTATTTCTCCTTTCTTTTATGTAGATGCATATTTAGGTGTTGTTCTATAAAAACAATGATCTCCTAATCTTGTATGAAAACTTCCTGAACCGTTACTTGGAAATATATTACTACATGTAGGTCTAAATGGATTTAAATACCATAAACATTCTCCTATTTCATTTAATTTATTTCCTGACAATGCCCAATCTGCAATATTATAATGAACTTCTGTTGGTGTCATATTATAAATATTTTGTGCATTATACTGATTTCTAATAGTTTCACGACTACAATCAAATTGTCCTTGTTGAAATAAAATATTTCTAACACTTCCACCTTGTGAAATTCTAGAATACTCACCATTTGTTGCATGAACACGATTCATTATAACTGTAGCAACTGCTTTCATACCGATTATCTCCTTCTCCGTCCGTGCTTCACATTGAACCATCCTAGCTATCAATTCTCTTTCTGAATATGCCAACACCCTCACCTCTTCCATAAAACATTTTATGAAAGAAATAAGGGTATTGTGAATATATTTATTTTATAAATTCATTTATATTGTTAAATGTTGCATCTTCGTTTTTTAATACAACATCAAAATAACTTTTATATAATTCTAAATTATTTTCGTTATCTAATAATCCAACTGTCAATATATTATCTTTGTTACTTATCATATTTAAATCTTCTAACATATCACCTACTAATATTCCATATTTTCTATTATCTATCTTTTTTTGAAAGTCTTTTGGTAGATATCCTGATATATTTTTATTTAATGTATGTATCATTCTATCTTCAAATTTTTTCATTTTCCCACTAGAATCAAATTTAATAAAATTACTAATAATATAAATATTTTTTGAATAACAATTATTTATTTTCAAAAATTCCTCAATAACATTTCCTATCCCTGCTGATAATATAATTAATGGTATATCATTTTTATTTGTCATTTCAAAAAATTCTCTTGCACCTTCACGAAATATAAGACTACTTTTTTTAACTGATTCAAATATTTTGTTTTTTGTCAGTTTATATTCATAATATAAATCCATACATTTTCCATACCATTCAATCATGTAATTTTCTTTTTCTTTAATATTAATATTATAATCTAATTCTATTTTTCTATAATATTTATAATAACTATCTAATTTATCTTTGAATGATTTTCCTAATAGTAATCCAGATACTGCCCAAGAGTCTTGACTTTTAAAACTTGTGATTGTCCTATCGAAATCTAACACAATAAAGATATTTTTCTTATTTAATTTTATCTTTTTTAATTTTTCTTGATTTATATATTTCATTTTTAATACCTCTTTTAAATTTTACTATATTTATTAATTAAAAGCAATTTTATTATGGAATGTGGCTTAAAAATTTTCTGCAACTTTTTATTATTTTTGCATATTTTTTAATATAAGTTAAAAATGCTCAGATATAACAAGTCAAAATTAAAATTTAAGTATTAATTTTGATTAATTTATTTACGTGGAGGTAATGTAAATGTTTAAGAAATATAAAGTTGCAATTGTTGGAGCAACAGGTTTAGTTGGAAGAACTGTTTTAAAAGTTTTAGAAGAAAAGAATTTAAGTAATTTATCATATACACTTTTTTCTTCATCTAAGTCTGCTGGAAATAAAATTAATTTTTTCAAAACAAATTATGTTGTTTTAGCTTTAGATTCTAATTCATTTGATAAAAAATTTGATTTTGCAATTTTTTGTGCAGGTGGCGAAGTTTCTAAAAAATATATTCCTATTGCAGTTAAAAGTGGTTGTATTGTAATTGATAATAGTAGTATTTTTAGAATGAATAGTAATGTACCTTTAGTTGTTCCAGAAATTAATTCTGAAGATATAAATAATCAAAAAGGGATTATTGCTAATCCTAATTGTTCTACTATACAAGCAGTTATTCCTTTAAAGATTTTAGATGATAATTTTTCTATTAAAAGAATTGTTTATTCTACATATCAAGCTGTATCAGGTGCAGGGCGCTATGGTATAGAAGATTTAGAAAATAAATCTTCTGAATCTAGTTTAAAAAAGTTTCCTTATTCTATATATAATAATTGTATTCCACATATTGATGATTTTGTAAATGATGGTTATACAAAAGAAGAACATAAGATGATTAATGAAACCAGAAAAATTTTACACAAGCCAAATTTGCCTATAACAGCTACTGCTGTAAGAGTTCCTATTATAAATTGCCATAGTGAATCAATAAATGTAGAATTTGAAAAAGATTTTGATTTATATGATTTAAAATTATTGCTTCAAAACTCTCCTGGAATTGTTCTTGTAGATAATCCAGAAAAAAACTACTATCCTTTAGCTAGTAAGTCTAATGGTTATGATGAAGTATTCATAGGAAGAATAAGACGTGATAATAGTGTTAAATATGGTATTAATTTTTGGGTGGTAGCTGATAATTTAAGAAAAGGAGCAGCTACTAATGCTGTTCAAATATTAGAAACTTTAATTAATAATAATGTTTAAATGTGGAGGTAAAATATGAAAAAGGTTTTATTTGAAGGCTGTGGAACAGCTCTTGCTACACCTTTTAATGATAAAGGTGTTAATATTAAAGAATTTAAAAAATTATTAGAATTTCAATTAAAAAATAATGTTGATGCACTTATTGTTTGTGGTACTACTGGAGAATCTAGTACAATGACTCAAGAAGAAAAAAAACTAACTATTAAATGTGCTATTAAAACTTCAAATAATAAAGTACCTGTAATTGTTGGTACTGGAAGCAATAATACTATTGAGGCAATTATTAATAGTAAAATAGCACAAGATTTAGGGGCTGATGCTGTTTTAATAGTTACACCTTATTACAATAAATGTACTCAATATGGGTTACTAAAACATTATTCATTAATTGCTGAAAAAATTTCTATTCCTATTATTCTATATAATGTACCTAGTAGAACTGGTGTAAATATTGAACCTAGCACTTGTTTTGAGCTTTCAAAAATTAGTAATATTGTAGCAATTAAAGAAGCTAGTGGTAATATATCGCAAGTTGCTCAAATAGCTAGATTATGTGGTGATAATTTACATATATATTCAGGAAATGATGATCAAATATTACCTGTGCTTTCTTTGGGAGGTAAAGGAGTAATTTCTGTACTATCTAATATAGAACCTAAATATGTTCATAATATTGTAAAATTGTTTTTGTCAGGTAATATGGATAAATCTAAAAAATTACAATTAAATGCTCTACCTTTGATAAATGCTTTGTTTTCAGAGGTTAATCCTATTGGTATAAAATGTGCTTTAAATTTATCTGGATTTGATTTTGGTAAACCAAGACTTCCTCTAAATACTTTGTCAGATGAAAATTTATTATTATTACAAAATGAATTGAAAAAATTTGTAACTATTTAGAGGTAGCAATTGTAAATAAAAGAAATATATAAATAACTTTTATCTCTAAAAAGTTACAAAAATTTAATAAATTTTCAGTTTAATAATTGTATATAAAATTTTTATATGATATAATAAAATAGAAATACATAAGAATTTGAAGGGATTTGTTATGAACCAAATAAAAAAAGATGTAATAGATAATGATGTAGAATTTCAATCACTTATACAAGAACTAATAAATAATAAAACTGTTCAACAAATGAAAAACTTTAGACAACATTATAATACAACATGTTTTGACCATTGTTATGTTGCTGCTTATTATTGCTATTTAATTTGTAAAAAATTTCATTTTGATTACAAATCTGCAACTAGAGCTGCAATGCTCCATGATTTATTTTTATATGACTGGAGAACAAAAATAAATAGAGATGGTTTTCATGCATTTACTCATGGAAAGTTAGCTTGTAAAAATGCATGTGAATTATTTGATTTAAACGAAAAAGAAAAAGATATTATTATAAAACATATGTGGCCAGTTACTTTAAAATTCCCATCTTCAATTGAAGGATTTATTTTAACATTTGTAGATAAATTTTGTGCTATATCTGAATCTTTTGAAGCGTTTAAAGGATTTTTATTAAATAAAAAAGTTTCAAGATATGCATATCTATTTTTAAGTTTGATTATTATTAGAATATAAAAATTAAAAAGTAGAATTTCTTTCTACTTTTTAATTTTTTGTGTTTTTTGTACTTGTTTCACTCCAACGTAACATTTTTATGTCTTTATACTTTTTTAAAACTTGTCTATACTTGTCATATTCTTCTTCCCATAATGCATCTGGTACATTATCAAATGCCTTAAATATTTTTTCTGCTTCTGATAAATATATTAATTGTTCTTGTGGCGACATATTTTCATATTGGTTAGCAAATCTATAAAGTTTATCTAACATTTGATTTGCATCTATAAAAGTCCAAAAATCTTTTACTTTTATTCCAAATGATTTAATTTGTAATACTGCTGATGCAATCAATGTAAATATTACAAATAGTAGTATATACATAATTGTTAATATTGTCATGTTTCCACCTCTTTTATTTTCTCTTTTTGTAATTGTTTCAAGTATATCATGTCTTTTTGTTTTTTGCAAATTTAATATGGCAATTGACTATTTATTATCAAGATTGTATAATAAATAACAAATAAAATTCAGGAGACATATATGAATACAAATTATTTAAAAAAACTAGAATTTGATAAAATAAAAAAAATATTAAGCACTTTTGCATGTACATATATTGGCAAAGATCATTGTTTAAAACTTATTCCAAGTAATAAAAAGTCTGAAGTACAACAAAATTTAGAAGAAACACAAGAAGCAGTAAATATAATTAAAAGAAACTCTACACCTACTTTTAATGAAATAGATGACATTTCAATTATTATAAAAATGCTAGAAAGTAATAATTCATTATCAATAAACTATATTTTATCTCTTGCAAATATATTTAAACTTTCTAAAAAACTAAAATTATATTTTGATAAAGATTTTATTAATGAAAATGATTTCCCTATTCTTTATAAGATATTTTCAAGTCTTTATTTTAATAATGATGTATTAAATAAAATATATACATCTATTTTAGACGAAAATACTATTGATGATAAAGCTTCAAAAGAGCTTTTTTCCATAAGAAAAGAAGAAAAACAAATAGAACAAGAAATAAAAAATACATTAAATAAAATAATTCATTCTTCTAAATATTCTAAATACATTCAAGAAAATATTGTGACAATTAGAAATGATAGATTTGTAATTCCTGTAAAAGAAGAGTATCGTTCACAAATCAAAGGATTTATACATGATATTTCAAATGCTGGTTCAACTGTATTTATTGAGCCTATCTCAATTTTTGAAATGAACAATAAATTGAGTCAAATAAAAATAAAAGAAGCACTAGAAATAGAAAAAATACTTAAACAACTTTCTTTACTTTTCTTACCACATATAGACAAATTAAATT
>CANTHA010000065.1 GCA_947653375.1 uncultured Clostridium sp.
CAACTCTCCGTTTAGGATCGGTTACAATTATTGTTCCATTTGCATTTAAGATATTCGGCTTAAAATAATATCTTGACTTACCACTTCCAGGCCTACCTATTAAAATAACGTGCCTATTCATTTTGCTAATTTTCATATTTTTAGAAATAAGTTCTGTCTGTGTTAAAATCATATTATTCTCAAAATTCTTATCTCTTTTATCTTTTATATCCTTTGCAGTTTTCCATTCAGCAGAGCCATAAGTATTTTCTTGTATGTTCTTTTTATTTTGCATTTTATATGTTTCATAAAGCATTAAAGCAAAAAAAGACACCCCAATAGATACAAGAATATTATTTCTTGAAAAATCTATTGGAGTGTTTATTTTATATAATTCATTCAAAGCAATAGTGAAATAGTCTAGCGACCAATTTCCACCATTGCTAGATACCAGAGTTGTTACTCGTAACATATAATAACCTATGATTGCAAAAACTATTACAAATATTACTTTTGAACTCTTTTTATTTCTTTTCACCAGCATATTTATCTCACCTACCTTCTTTTAATAATCTAAATTTATTGTTTCCTTTTCATTAACTTTATCTGGAGTAATTATATGAATATTCTCTCTTGCTTTTATTTCATCAAAAGTATAATCATCCCAAGTCCAACCTATAGAGCCAAAATCATATACTTCTTTTGTTCCATCTTTTGTATTTATAGTCTTTTTCTCTGCTATATCTGTTGCAATAACTTTGTCATTTTCCAGTGTTTTACAAATATAACAATCTGTATATTTATCATATATAATTTGAAAATCTTTTGTAGAAAAGTTGTTTACAAATAGTTCTGCAATACTTCTTTCAAAGTATGGTCTAGCCCATCCATTCCAACGCTCATTTTTTATATGATAGCCTTCATAGTATTCACTATTTCCTATGTTAAAATATGCTTTTTCTTGTAAATTCTCCATTCTAATCACCTACCTCTTTTTCATCTGTTATATTTATTTCAATATTTTTATCTTCTGTAATAGTATTAGATTTTGCAACTTCTTTCTCTAATTGTTCAAATATATTATGCTTTTCCAAATCCTCATTCACTACATTTCTTTTTTTTTCCTTTTCTGCAAGTTCTTTTACATCATTTTTAAGAACAGTCCAAATACACTCATTTTCATTTCTTTTCATAATATAATTTTTACCACTTAATGTTTCATAAGTTTGTTTTTCTTGCTCTCCAACTTTAGTTTTAAAAGAAATAAGCTCATCTTGCGATTTTATATTCCATTGGAGATTTTTATTGTCTGATCCATATACTCGAATTTGTCCTGCATTGTTAAATCCAAGTTCTGAATATCTTTCTAAATGTTTATTTTCAAAATATACATTTGCAGTTTGTTTATCTTCCTCCTCATCTACAGTTACTCGTAATCCATAAGGTATTTCTACTGCATCTAGCTCATCTTGAATACTCATAAAAGAAGAAAAAGGCATTGAATGAATACAAAAATCTTTTGTAAACTCATCAATTCCTACTTCACCAATTTCGTGTAGGTGTAATTTATCAGATAGATCTTTAAGTTGTTGAACATTTAAAGCCATTCCTTCTTCTTTTGCTTTTTCAATAGCAACTTGTGTATTTTCATCAAATAAATCTTTTGATATTCTAGTTCTATATTCAATTAAATCTGCAATTCTATCATTCATATAGCTTTGTTTAGATTTATTAAAATATATATTATATCTTTTATTTTGATGTGATTTTACTTGTTCTGACTGTTTTTCTTCATATACAGACATAAGTTTATTTATATGTAAAAATTTTGCTATTTTAGGAAAATGTGCTTTGAAATCGCTCAAATTCTTCAATCTTCTAGCATAACGAGTTATTCTTTTTTGTTGAAATAGAGATTTTTTCTTACCAAATTCACTTTTATCTGTAGTTAATTTTCTCTCACTTGCAACAACTCTAATACCATCCTTTTGACATTTTTCCATTACTCTAATAGTTTCATCATAAGACAAGTTAGTTATTTTTTCTAGTTCCTTTGTTGGTCCATCTTTTTGGACTGCTTTTATTCCTTCAACAAAATAATGATAACTAAATATTGAAAAAGGTTTTAAGATATATTTAAAAAAGTCTTTTATCCCTGTTTTAGTTGCTCTCTCAGCTCCTTCGTAAACTTGTGTTGCATCACTTTTATTAGTAGCTTGCACTTGGAATCACCTCTTTCTCCATTGAAATTTCATATAGTTTAAAATATTTATGATAGAAGTCATCTAAAGTTAGTCTTGACATCCATTTTTTAGTCTTTTGTGTTTCATCTATTGCATATTCGCTCATATTTGCAGAATTTGAATGAGAACTTAATATTTGCAATTTATCATTATCTTTCCTATATAGTTGTTTTGGAATAAATACTTGTGTTCCACTATCAATAGGCAAATAAATTCCCTTATATGATTCTTTTTCATTACCAGACAACTTGATAAAAATAGACATATCTTTATTACTTTTTGCAGTTTCAACTTGTGTATTTTGTAGTTCATCTTGTTGTTTTTCTTTTACTATTTCCTGTGTCTTTTCAACTTCTTCTTTTGTATCTTTAATTATATTTTCTGGAGTTAATCCTAAAATGTTTTTGTTGTTATTGAATACAAGCAATGTCTTATACTTATTATTGTTTACATACTTGCTACTTAAAGCAGATTTCATATCTTCTGTGTATGCAAGAGCATATCTTACTGCTTCCATAACATTTTCATTTTTAAATCTTTCTATTGCCTGTTCTTTCATTGCTTCTACATAAGTTTTAGGAAATAATTTAGCAAATTGTATGGAATTGTTTGCAATATACAATTCTTCATACTCATCTGGACTATTTTCTATTAACTCTTTTACACTAGAATCAAAACTTTTCTCATATTGCTTTAACACAATATCTTTTTGCTCTATTGTTAATTTTATATCTACTGTATTACCATTTGCATCATAGCTTTTCACATTGTTTAGTAGTTTTTCTAATATAAATGCTTTATCTTCTTTAAATTTTATATAATCATCCGAAGTATAGATATATTCATTTACATATCTTTTAATATCTATTGTGTTTTCGCCATCTTTCAAATAATTTTCATTATTTAGTGTTTTCTCAATAATTTCTTCACTCAATGCGTTAGTTTCAAGATACTTTTGTAAAATTCTATCTTGATGATCTATAGCATATTTTTTCAAATGATTCATTATAAAATAGTAAAA
Source organism: uncultured Clostridium sp. (assembly GCA_947653375.1). Taxonomy (GTDB): domain Bacteria; phylum Bacillota; class Clostridia; order TANB77; family CAG-508; genus CAG-269. The sequence continues at coordinate 3,244 of CANTHA010000065.1, forward strand.
GTATAATCCTTTATATCTTTCTACTCTGGATAATTGTTCAACTTTTTTAGGCATAATAATATCTTCAACCTCCTCACTCTTAAAATTCGTATTGGCTACTATATATTCTTTAAAACAAATAATATCTTTTGTATCTTTGATTAGTCCATCTTTTTGCATCTTTTTATAAATTGCATATATATTATCAGTATTTAGATTTTGTTCTTGTAAATACTTATTTTCAAGCAAAAAAATAAAGGCTGACACCTTTGTTTTATAAATATCCTCTTTTTTGATATTTGCTACTTGTAAATCTCCAAAATCTTTGTATTTACCATCTAATTTTGATATATCTAATACATTTACTTCTAATCCTTCATTTAATAACTCTGGTATTGCTCTAATCATAGCATTTTCACCAGCATCATCATTATCAAGTGAAAGAGTAATTTCGCATTTTAGTTTTTTTAGTAATTCAATTTGTTCTTTTGTTAAGGCTGTTCCCATTATTCCTACAGTATTTGCAAATCCCATTGCATTTGCACTTATAACATCCATATATCCTTCAACTACTATTATTTCATAATCTCTAGCAAAAGATTTTGCTTTATGATAATTAAATAATAACTCACTTTTGTTGAATAAAGGTGTAGCCATTGTATTTATATATTTAGGTTTAGAACTGCTATCTAATACTCTCGCACCAAATCCAACTGGATTTCCATATTGATTGAATATTGGAATCATTATTCTGTGGCTAAATATATCAATATAATCATTTTTAGTTTCTTTCGTAATTCCTACATCTATCAAGTCTTTCATATTGTATTTTGATAACAAGTTATTTGTTATATTATCATAAGTAGGATTAAATCCTATATGAAAGTTATTGATTATTTGTGTAGATAAATTTCTGCTTTTTAGATAGTCAAGAGTTCTCTCGCTATCAGTATTTTTAGTTTTTAAATTATTTTCGCAAATAGTAATAGCATCTTTTAGAATGTTAGATAATGTTTTTTGTTTCTTTTGTTCTTCTGTTAGTGGTACAGTATTATTTTGTGGAATGGTAATATTCAAATGTTGTATATCTATTGCTTTTTGCATTGCCTCTAATGTACTAATAGCATTGTGATTGATTTCAGTTTCATACTTTTGTATAAATGATATTGTATTTCCTCCAGAGCCACAAGCAAAACATTTTGCAATACCTTTATTGGTATTTACCATCATAGAAGGATGTGTATCATTATGAAAAGGGCAAGTACACTTATTTCTGCTGACTTTTAATCCATAATATTCAAGAATATTCACTATACTCGAACTTGATAATATTTCATCATAAACACTCATATTTCAATTTCTTCCTTATTTTCTTCTAAAGCATTAGCTTTTTCTCGATATAAAATATCAACAATATATCTATCATCAAATTCTCTTGTAATATTAGGATATTCTAAATCTTGCTCACCTTCTTTTGTAGAATCAAAATGATGTTCTTCATAATCCTCTTTATCTTCGCCAAGTCTATAAAACCTATAAGAATAATCAGTTTCTTCTAAAAATCTCAATCCTTCCATAATTGCTGCTACACTATTATTAGTGTATTCTTCCCAACCCCTATATTCATTCCAACCAAAATAACATTGTTTATTGCTTCTGTGTTGTAAATCACATTGTTCTAAAAGATTCTTTATTGAATCATCATTCATATTTTTATTTATATAACTATTCACAAACTGTTTTAATTTTTCAAAACCATTTATACTTGTAACTATTCTAATATCTGATTTACTCATTATCATTACCTCCATTATCAATTAGTTTTAACATTCTTATTGTTTCTTTATCATTAAATTCGCAAGTCATTGAAGGCATTGGAATATCCTTATATTCATCTTCTAGTAGAGTATTATCATATAGCTTAATATAATTTCTATCTATAATACAAACCCTATGTGTTATATTTTTGTTAATAATAACAGTTAATAAATTTTTTAAAAGTCTAAAATATTTAGGATTATCCCATTTAAAAAAATATATATCATTGATATATTTACAAGTAGTATCATTTATTATATCTTTTGTTAATTTTTTGTTATTATGAGATCGTAAAAAACTCATAATTTCTTCATATCCTTTTTTAGTTGTTATAATTCTAACTTGTTGTTGCATAACCTATTTCTCCATTTCTAATAAATTTATAATTTCTTTTTCTAACTTTGAATCATCTTTATTACTTATAAACAACAAAAAACATTCCTTTTTCTTTGGATTATATATTGTAAGAAGTATTTTTGTATGTTGTTTTGATAATTCAATAAATTCATATAATTCTTTTGTTGAATAATTATCTTTAACTTTAAAACTCATATATTTAATTATGTTGAATGATTTTGCAAATCTTCCAGTAATAGTAAATGTATCTCTAGGAAGATTGGTATTTTTATCAACTTGTTCAAAATAGTAATCATTATATAATAAATAATAAGATCCTATTTTAGCTTTACTTGATATGATAGTTCTAAAATCTTCAAAATTGTATATTACATTGCTCTCAATCATAATTACCTCTTTTCCCATAAATGAAAAAAGAGTGGGAATCTTACCCACTCAATATTATCTTTCATTATGTTTTTTTCTTAATACTATAATTCCTCCAATTATTCCTATTAAAGAAATTACTGCTAAACTGCCTAATAAAATATAATTTGTTTCATTTCCAGTTTGAATTTTTGGAAGTAAAGAGTTGTAATATTCAAAGCTATAAATACCATCTTTTTCTTCCAATGATACACCATCAGCAAATACACCTTTGTCATTTATTTCCACTTTAACAACTTGGTCTGATAATTTATATCCTGTAGGTGCTTTTATTTCTTTAATGTAGTATGTTCCATAGCGAAGTTCATCAAATAATGCAGTTCCTTCATATTCATTTGCTCCTGCTTCTTTAATAAGTTGAGTACAAGCCTCATCTTCATAGATTCCAAATACAAATTTGTTTGATTTAATATGTTCTTTTGTATCTTTATCTAGTTTTTCAACTCTAACTGATTTTAAAATAGGCATATCTTTCATTTCTACTAATTGAGTTTCTTTATCTAAAGAAACTTCAAATTCGATAGATTCTGTAATTTCATATCCATATGGAGCAATAATTTCAGTTAATGTGTATTTTTTACCTTCTTCTAATCCAGTAATATGATGAGGCTCTTTAGTTGAAGTCCATTTATCAATAATATTTCCATCTTCATCTGTAACAACTAATTCAGCTCCTTCAAGTTCTTCACCATTTGTTAAATCTGTTTTTGTTACATCAACAACTTTGTCAATCATCACTTCGTGTTGCGTTTCTTTATCTAGTGTTACTGTGAATGTAATATCAGTTGCTTTTACATATCCATCTGGAGTAATTTCTTCGTGAAGTGTATATGTTTCATTTTCTTTAAGATTATTGATTATGTGAGGCTCTTTTCCAGATACCCACTCATCTACAAGATTATTGTCTTTATCAAATACTTGTATTTTTGCTCCTTCTATTTCATCTCCACCAATATTAACTTTTGACATATTTACGATTTTATCAATCATTTCTTCGTGTTGTGTTTCCTTATCTAATGTTACTTCAAATTCGATGTCAGTTGCTATAACATAGTCATCTGGAGCAATTTCCTCGTGTAAAATATATTTTTCTCCTTCAACTAGATTACTAATTCTATGTGCTTCTTTACTAGAAACCCACTCATCTACTAAATTGCCTTCTTTATCAAATACTTGCATTTTAGCACCTTCAATTTCATCACCAGCAATATTCTTTTTAGTTATATCAACAACTTTATCTATCATTGTAACTTTTTGAATTTCCTTTGTATTTTCAACTTTGAACTCTACATCAATAGCTCTAACAAATCCATTGGGAGCAATTTCTTCTCTTAAAATATAAGATTTTTCAGCAACTAATCCTTCTATTTTATGTGTTTTACTTGTTGAAGTCCAAGAATCAATTACATTTCCATCTTTATCAAGAACTGTTAACTTAGCTCCTTCAAGTTCCTTTTCTCCAGTAATATCAGTTTTTGAAAATTCTACCATAGTTGTATCATTTAAAACATCTCTTGTTTCTGTATATACTTTTGTTACATCATCTTGTTTAATAAATTCTATATCGTAGATTGTATCATTTAAAACTAATCCATCAATAACTTTAACTTCTTGTAATTCGTATTTTCCCATAGGTAGTTTTTCAATCTTTAAATCTCCATTCTCATCAAGATTGTATGTTCCAACTTCTTTACCTTTGTTGTAAATTATACTTCCATCTGCCATATCAATAATATCTTCTTTAGCAGTAAGTTTAAATTGAATACCACTTAAATCAGATGTATCAACCAAACTCATATCTACATCATCTCTTAATGCTATTGATTTATCTACAACTAAAGTTCCTGTAGGTTGTTCATTTAAAACTACAACTTCTTTAATAAAGTCGCCATCTTGGTCTTTGTCATAATCTCTTATTCCTTCAACTTTAAAAACAACTGGATTTTCAAGTTGTAAAAATCCTTCTGGAATTTTAATTTCTGTTATTTCATAGCTTCCTACTTCTAATTTTAGAGGAGCTACAACAGAGCCTATTGAATCACCTTCTTTGTTGTTATAACTATTAGCTGGTACAACCATATTTTTTGCATTTGTAGTGAAAGAATTATATGTTGTACTACCAATTTTTTGTGTTATAACTTCACCTTTTTTGTAGAGGATTTTATTTGTTGCTCTATCATAAATATCTTTTGTTGCTTTAATTTGGAATGTAGCATTGTTTAATGATACTGTTTTTCCAGAAGTTTTATCTTTCTTAATAAGTTTAATATAAGTTTCTAATTGTTCATTATTTACAACAATATCTTTTACTTTTTTAGCTATATCTTGAATTTCTGATTCATCTTGTGTTATTGAAAAAGTAAAGTCTGCTGCACTCTCATAATCTTTTGGAGTTTTAGTTTCTTTTACAATAAATGTTCCATAAGGTAAAACATTTTGTGTATAGGCATCACCATTTTCATCTGTTACTATTGATTCGTATGTTGGTGCAATAACTTGTGCTTCAGCAACTCTTTTGCTATCAACTGTTACTGTATTTCCATATTCATCAATACCTCCCCAGACTTCTTCATAAGTATAACCTTTATCATAAGCTCTTTGTACTGCACTATTTAATTTTATAGTGAATTCTGCTCCTTCTAATCCAGGTGTTTTTCCAGAATTAACATCAATTCCACTCTTAAAAATATGCACTCTCATTTCTTTTACTTTATCTGTGCTATTTGCATTTCCTGTAATTATCTTTGTGTATTGATCTTTATATTTTAAGTCTACTTCATATTCTTTATTATCAATTAAATATCCTATTGGTGGAGTTTCCTCTTTTACAATATATTTTCCAAGTGGTAAACCAGTAACATCTTCACAAACTCCATTTTCATCTGTATTTCGTGTTGCAACTAAATCTCCTTTTGAATACCATTTCTTTGATTTAGCAACATTATAAATATCCTCATTTGCATATACTTTATATACTGCATTTTTTAATGTTGCATCTCCCTGTGCAATAGAGCCTGTTTTACTATCTCTTTTGATTATA
>CANTHA010000066.1 GCA_947653375.1 uncultured Clostridium sp.
CAAGAAATTTTTGGTTATGATTTGGTTATAGTATAATCTATCAATTTTTAATAAAATTTTAAAGGAGTTGTTATATTATGACGAAGTGGGACAGGTCAAAACTGTCTCATTTTTATTGTATAGAAAAATACATCTGCGTAATTTTACGTACTTGAATTATTTACTAAAAATTGTTATAATACGTAAGAATTAAAATTATAAGGAGAGATAAAATTGGATTATAAAGATTTAGCAAACTTAATATTCCCAGAAGTAAAGGATATTTCATATTATGAAGAAAAATATCCAAGAAGAAATTTAAAAGAAGGAGCAATTGTTACAAGATATGCACCAAGCCCAACAGGAGTAATGCATATAGGAGGATTATATCAAGCTCTAATAGCAAAAAAAGTAGCAGAACAAACAGAAGGAGTATTCTTTATAAGAATTGAAGATACAGATCAAAAAAGAGAAATAGATAATGGTGTAGAAGAAATAACAATGTCATTAAAAAACTTTCAAATGGAACCAGATGAAGGAATGATTTCAAAACAAGAAAGCAGAGGAAACTATGCACCATATAAGCAATCAGAACGAAAAAAAATCTATCAAGCATATGCAAAATATTTAATAGAACAAGGTAAAGCTTATCCATGTTTTTGCACACCAGAAGATATAGAGAAAATAAGAAATAAACAAGAAGTAGCTAAAATAAGACCAGGATATTATGGAGTGTGGGCGAAATGTAGAAATAACACAGTAGAGGAAATGGCAGAAAAAATAAAAGCAGGAGAAAGTTATATTATACGTTTTAAATCACCTGGAAGAGAAGACAGAAAGATAAAACATCATGATGTAATTAAAGGTAATGTAACATTTCCTGAAAATGATCAAGATATAGTTATAATTAAAGCAGATGGGTTACCAACATATCATTTTGCACATGCTGTAGATGACTATTTAATGGGAACAACACATGTTATACGTGGAGATGAATGGTTATCATCAGTACCATTACATTTACAATTATTTCATGAGTTAGGTTTTAAAGCTCCAAAATATGCTCATATAGCACCTATTATGAAAAATGATAATGGTAATAAGAGAAAATTAAGTAAAAGAAAAGACCCAGAAGCTGCTGTAAGTTATTATGAAGAAGAAGGAATACCAGCCATAGCAGTTAAAGAATATTTATTAAATATTGCTAATTCAACATTTGAGAATTGGAGAAGAGCAAATCCAGATAAAGATATGTCAGAATTTAACCTTCAACTAAATAAAATGAGCGTTAGTGGAGCTTTATTTGATATGGTTAAATTACTAGACGTTGGAAAAACAGTTATTTCTAAACTAACAGCTGAAGAAGTATATAATGAAGCTTATAACTGGGCTAAAAAACATGACGAAAATTTAAAAAAATTATTAGAAGATAAAGAATATGCATTAAAAGTATTTAGTATTGAAAGAGGAAACAAAAAACCTAGAAAAGATATTTCTAAATGGTCAGATGTTAAAGAAAATATTGAATATATGTATGATGATAAATTTTTATTAGCAAATATTGAATATCCATATCAAACAATAAATGATAGATCTGAAATAGATAAAATATTAACTTTATATATGGAAAAATATTATGATGATCAATATGATAAACAGACATGGTTTGATAAAATAAAAGAATTATCAGGTGAAATGGGATATGCTAAAGAAGTAAAAGAATATAAGGCAAATCCTGATAAATATAAAGCTCATGTTGGAGATGTTAGTACTGTTTTAAGAGTTGCATTAACAGGAAGAACTAATACTCCAGATATGTACGAAATTATGAAAGTATTAGGAAAAGAATCAATACAAAAGAGATTTAATAAAGCAATGAAATAGTTAAAAAATATTAAATACAAAATTATAACCAGGGGCAAGAAGGGAGAAATAAAAAACAGTGGAATATCAAATAGGAGACATTGTAAGAACTAAAAAACAGCATCCATGTGGAAGTAAATTATGGGAGATAATAAGAATAGGTGTTGATTTTAAATTAAAATGTCAAGGTTGTGGTCATGTTGTTATGCTAGAAAGACAAAAGGCCAAAAAAGCAATAACAAAGATAGAGCAAAAAGCTGAATAAATATGTTGAGTAATATATTAAAGCATTAACTTAAGTATTTCTATATAATTTTCTAAATACAGGTACATTTTTTAGCACAAAAACAACTATAATGTCATAAAATATAATATAGTATCAAACTAGGTACTATATTGGAGGTGACTATTATGGAACCACAAGAAAAAGTATATTACTATGATAATAAAGAAGATAAATGTAAAAAAGACAAAAAATGTCTAGGTGTTGTAGCAATTATATTATTAGCTGCATTTACTTTAGTAATTGGATTAATTATTGGTGCAGCTGTTTCTGCTGCTATCTTAGGAGCTTTAGCTGCAGTTATAGTATTAGCAGTAATATTAGGATTATTATTAATATTAACTACAATATTAATATTTTGTAAAAAATGCAAAGAGAAAAAATGTGAATGCAAATGTTGCTAATAAATGTAAATATTAAAAGCCATCAACTATGATGGCTTTTAATGTTTAAATATATTGTTCAATAAAATTAAAAACATCTTCTTTATAAATTTTTCTTTCAGAAGAAAAAGGTAAAATAGGTATATCACCAATAGGATTTAGTTGTTTATGTAAGTTAGTAACTGCATTATCTACTTTTGTTATTGCTATTTTATCAGCTTTATTTGTAAGTATAAGACATGGCAATCCAGAAGAAATAATGTAATTGTACATAAGTTTATCATTATCAGTTGGAGAATGACGTATATCAACTAAAAATATAATTAAAGATATTTGATTTCTATTAAATAAATATTGTTCTATAAATTTTCCAACTTGAACTTGTTCCTTTTTTGACATTTTACTATAGCCATATCCAGGTAAATCAACAAAATAAAAGCTATTATCAATATTATAAAAATTTATTTGACGGGTTTTACCAGGTTCACTACTAGTTCTAGCAAGTTTTTTTCTGTTAATCATAGTATTTATAAAACTAGATTTTCCAACATTAGATTTACCAACTAAAACAATTTCAGGTAAATTATTAGTAGGATATTGTTTAGGTGAAACTGCTGATATTTCAAATTTTGGATCTTTTATAACCAATTTGAACTCCCTCCTTTTAATATAAATTTTATTTTGTTAATTTTTCTATTCCACCCATGTAAGGTCTTAATACTTCTGGTATTATTACAGAACCATCTGGTTGGTAATTATTTTCTATTATTGATATTAACATACGAGGAGGTGCAACTACAGTATTATTTAATGTATGTGCAAAGTAATTTCCGTTTTCTCCTTTTATGCGGATACCTAATCTACGGGCTTGAGCATCTGTTAAATTTGAACAACTTCCAACTTCAAAGTACTTTTGTTGTCTAGGGCTCCATGCTTCTACATCACAAGATTTTGCTTTTAAGTCTGCTAAATCTCCACTACAACATTCTAATGTTCTTATAGGAATATTCATACTTCTAAAAAATTCTACTGTATAAGACCACATTTTGTTATACCAATCCCAGCTGTCTTGTGGCTCACATACAACAATCATTTCTTGTTTTTCAAATTGATGTATTCTGTATACTCCACGTTCTTCAATACCATGTGCACCTTTTTCTTTTCTAAAACATGGAGAATAAGAAGTCATAGTATATGGTAAATTATCCTTTTTTAAAATTTGATCTTTAAATTTTCCTATCATTGAATGCTCACTAGTACCTATTAAATATAAATCTTCACCTTCAATTTTATACATCATGGCATCAATTTCTTCAAAGCTCATAACACCTGTAACTACGTCACTACGTATCATATAAGGTGGAATACAATATGTAAAACCTTTATCTATCATAAAGTCTCTAGCATAAGTTAAAACTGCTGAATGAAGTCTTGCAACATTACCCATTAAATAATAAAATCCTTGTCCAGCAACACGTCTCGCACTGTCTAAATCTAAACCACTCAATGATTCTAAAATTTCACCATGAAAAGGTATTTCATAATTAGGAACAATTGGTTCTCCGAATTTTTGTATTTCAACATTTTCACTATCATCTTTACCAATAGGAACAGATTCATGAATGATATTAGGGATTTTCATCATTTTTTGTTTTATTTCTGTAGAATATTTATTTTCTAAATCTTCATTTTCTTTTAATTTATCATTAATATTTGATACTTGTAATTTTATGTTTTCAGCTTCTTCTTTTTTTCCAGATTGCATAAGTTGTCCAATTTCTGCACTTAATGATTTTCTTTCAGCTCTTAAATTATCACCATTGAGTTTTACTTCTCTATTTTTTTTATCTAATTCAATTATCTCATCTACTAAATCAAGTTTATAATCTTGAAATTTCTTTTTTATATTTTCTTTTACTATATCTGAGTTTTCTCTTAAAAATTTGATGTCTAACATTATTTATACCTCCATATGTTGAAACTAAATTATTCTTTTTAATATATATTTGGTATTATATAACTTTTACTAGTAAAAATCAATAGGTATGAATGTTCAAGTCGGTTTTTAAAAATGATTAGTTATATAAAAGTTATAATATATATTAAAATAGCACAATTTGCTGGTCAGACTAATCATATAAATAAGTTTAATAAATTTCAAATATAGAAGAGTTAATCTAGCTTATCTATAGTAATAATTGTCTTCCCAAACTGTGCATTATTCTATTTTACTATATATTATAACTTTTAAATTAAAATAAAAAAGGTGTAAACTTAAATACTGAATGGTTATAAATTCTTATTGAGTGAAATGAACACAAGAAGTAAAATATTAAGAATATTCTGAAAAATAATAAAATTTAAATAATAAATGTAAAAAAGTCTTTTAATTTGAAAAATAATATGTTATATTAAGAAAAAAAGGAGGAAAATTTTAATGGAAGATAAAAAAGAAACAAAAAAGGAAACTACAAAGAAAGAAGAAGTTAAGAAAGAAGAGACTAAAAAGGTATCAGCAAAAAAAGAACAACCTAAAGAAGTATATACAAAAAAAGAGGAAATAAAGAAGGAAGAATTTAAAAAAGTACCTTCAAAAAATAAAAATGTTGATAAAAAAACAACACAAAAAGTATCATCAAAAAGTAAAAAAGGAATTATGATTATAGCAATTATAGCATTAATTTTAATTGTAGTAATAGGAGTGGGGTACCCACTAGTACTAAAAAATGCAGAAGAAAGTTCATTAAAAGAAATAGATAATATGTTTACTGCAATTAAATCAGGAGACGAAGAAACTATAAATAAATATTTTGATGAAGAAGAAACAACTGAAGATAGTGATGAACAAGAAATGGAAATGGCAAAAATAATGTTAAGTAATTTGGAATATCAAATAGTTTCAACAGATGTAAGTTTAAATGAAAATGTTGTTAAATTAAATGTAACAAATAAAAATCTAAAAGAAGTATTTTCAAATTATGTTAAAAAGTCATTATCATTCGCAGTCTCAAGAGCATTTAATAGAATGACAGAGGAAGAAATGAATGAAAAAGTTAAAGAAATGTTTAAAGAACAATATAATTCTGATGAAATAGAAAAAATTACAAAAGAAATAACAATAACAATGAAAAAAGAATCAGGAAAATGGAAAATAGAAACAGATGAGGATGAATTTGTAAAAGCTATTTTACCTGAATATCAAACAATTGTTAATTCACTAGATAGTACTAAATAGTAAAAACATAAATTATAAATAAAAAGTTATATACTACTTAAAATAATGGTATATAACTTTTTGTTATATTATATGAAAGTTCTCCGAACTTCCTATAATATAAACCATTCCACAGAAAATTGCTATGCAATTTTCGCGGACGAACAAAGACGAGGCATGGAAGGCAAACTAAAAGGTCAAGAAATTCTAATCATGCCTCTTTTGTTTTATTATTCATTTCTTCTTTCACGTCTATCATTATTTGAATTTCCACATAATTTTTCATACTCTTTGCATTTAATTTTATAATCCATTTGAGTACACAAATATCTGTAATAACTATAAGCCTGTTCATACTGCATAGCAGGATTAAACATAGGATCCTTATATAAATCATTCATATCAGGATATGTACCAGGTTGAGGTGTACCATAATCCATAAAAGGTGGCATATATGCATTAAAATCTTTTTCCATAAAATCATCAACTCCTATTAAAATATATGACTTAAAAAATATAAAATTACAAATCAAAATTAAAAAATGGTAAATAGTATATAAAAAGGTAAGTGTATAAAGCAGCAAAAATACCATGTAAAAATTTTCCATAAATATATGGCTTTATTGACAAATCTGTTTTAGAAGTAATACTAAGAACTTGTAGTAAAATAGATAGACCACCAAAGCCTAAAAAGAAAGCTGATAATATAATGTTAATAGATAACTTTTTACATACAATACTTGAAATGCTGCTAATGCCATTTGTAATTTCTAAAAATCCAGTAAGGATAGGTTGTATAAAACTATTATCAATGTTAATAAAATTAAACAATGGTACAAATATTGAGGAACAAAATTGTAATATACCACTAGTTTTTAATATTGATATAATACTAGAAAATATAACAATAAATCCTCCAATTACTAAAATAGTAGAAATAGCAGAAGTAATACTTTCAGATAATACTTCACCTAAATTAGAAAAAGACACAGAATTATTTTGTGATGATAGTTTTTTAGAAGACTTATAAGGTTTAGAAACATGTTTATATTTCCAAAATCTAAATATAAAACCAACAGTTACACATGCTAAAATGTGAGTTATAAAAAGTAAAATTCCAATTGTAGTATTTTTAAACATTAAAATTCCAACAGTACCAATAATAAATAAAGGACCAGAATTATTAGTAAAACTAAGTAACCTTTCACATTCTTCTTTAGTACAAATATTATTTTCTCTAAAATTTGATGCAATTTTAGCACCAACAGGATACCCGCTAATAATCCCCATTATAAAAGCAAAAGCACCTTCGCCACGAATATTAAATAAAGGTTTCATAAATCTATTTAATAAAATTCCTAATTGTGAAATTACATTTGTATGCATTAACAATTCTGTTGCAACAAAAAAAGGAAAAAGAGAAGGTACAACTGAATTTGCCCAAAGTGCTAAACCAGACTTTATAGCAGGTAAATTTGATTTAGAAAATAATAAAAGACATAATGTAAAAATAACAAATATTAAAGGTAATATATTTCTCTTTAATTTTATTATATAAAAGTTTTGTTTAATAAACATTATAATTCCTCATTTCTTTTAATAAAATATATTTTAGAAGAATTAATAATATGTATTTTAATAATTAGAATATGTAATATAATTTTTATTGATAAGTAATTTTGCCAATCAAACCCGGAACCAGTGGCAAATTTGCCAATTAAACCCGGAACCAGTGGCAAAATTTAAACTTGTAATTTTAATAAAAAAATGATATAGTAATAAAGAAATTCTATAAAAAGGAAGTGTAAAATTGGACATAAAAGAATTAATCAATAATTCAAAGTTAAACATAAGTAAAGAAAAGATAATGTTTAATGAACCAATGAATAAGCACACAACATTTAAAATAGGTGGACCAGCAGAATGCCTTATAAATATTGATAATAAAGAAGATTTAAAAGAAATAATAGATTTTGCAAAACAAAACAAGATAGAAATTAATGTTATTGGAAATGGAAGTAACATATTAGTTTTAGATGATGGAATAAAAGGTATTACATTAAAAATAAGACTAGATTATATAGAAATACAGAAAAATAAACAGAATGTACATATTAAACTTGGATCTGGAGTGAAAAACGGAAAAATAGCAAGATACTTTTTAGATAATAGCATAACAGGATTTGAAGAATTATCAGGTATACCAGGAACAATAGGTGGAGCAATTATAATGAATGCTGGAGCATATGGGAAAGAAATAAAAGACATCATAGAAAAAGTAAAATGCATAGATTATAATGGAAATGAGATAGAATTTTTAAAAGAAGATTTAAAATTTGAGTACAGAAATAGTTTTTTAAAAAACAAAAATTTTATAATAACAGAAGTAGAAATGAATTTAAAAATAGGTAACAAGCAAGAAATAAAAAATAAAATGGATGAATATTTAAAAAGCAGAAAAGAAAAGCAACCAACTAATTATCCAAATGCAGGAAGCACATTTAAAAGAGGAAAAGATTTTATAACAGCTAAATTAATTGATGAAGCAGGATTAAAAGGATACCAAATAGGAGGAGCTTGTATATCAACAAAACATAGCGGATTTATAGTAAACAAAGGAAACGCAACAGCACAAGATGTATTAGATTTAGTAAAATATGTAAAAGAAACTATATATGAAAAATTTGAAAAAGAAATTCAAATGGAAATAGAAATTATGGGTCAAATCCATCAAAAAAGTAACTAATGATAACTAAAAAATGTATTCAATAAATGAAATGGAGTTGTAAAAAATGAATGGTTTAATGCAGTGGTTTAAATCTAGCAATAAAATGAAAAGATGGATATTTTTAATATTAATAGGAATTATATTAACTTGTTATGGATTAGCTGAAATATTAGTTATGAAAGAAATTTCTTTTATAGAAGTAGGTAAAGTAGTTGTAATATTTGTAATGGGGTTTGTTGCAATTATAATAGGACTAGTACTTTTAAATAAAAGAACATTAGAAGTAATGATAGAGTCTACAGATGAGAGAATGGATAACAAGAACAATGTAAATGTAAAATCTTTAATATTTAATAAAAAAATCTATGA
>CANTHA010000067.1 GCA_947653375.1 uncultured Clostridium sp.
ATAACAAAGTAAAAATGGCATCTACTACAAAAATAATGACTGCAATAATTATAATAGAAAATTATAATTTAAATGATACTGTAGAAATATCTAAAAAATCTGCAAACACTGGTGGTTCCAGATTAGGTTTAAGAACAGGAGATAAAATTACTGTTTGTGACTTATTATATGGTTTAATGTTGTGCTCTGGAAATGATGCTGCCGTAGCCTTAGCAGAATACGCAGGTGGTAGTGTACAAGAATTTTCTAATTTAATGAATCAGAAAGCATTAGAATTAGGCTTAAACAATAGTCATTTTGAATCTCCACATGGACTTGATTCAGATGGGCATTATACTACTGCTTATGAACTTGCAAAATTAACTGATTATGCATTGCAAAATAAAACCTTTTTAAATATTGTTGGTACTAAAAAGTTCACTGTTACAATAAATGGAGCTCCAAAAAATTTATCAAATACAAATGAATTATTAGGTAATTTAAATGGGGTTTATGGTGTAAAAACAGGATTTACAAATGGGGCAAACCGATGCCTAGTAACTGCTTGTAAGAGAGATAATATGGACATTATATGTGTAGTTCTTGGAGCAGATACTAAAAATTTTAGAACAAAAGATAGTATTAAACTTATTGAATACACATTTAGAACATATGAATATATTAATATAGAAGAAAAAATTAATACCGAGTTTTTAAAATGGAAAGAAAATAATTTAGGTTCTTTTTCTATTAGTAAAGGCTCTAATTCTAATATAAATTTAAAACTATCAGATTTTAAAAATCCTGTTATTCCTATCAAAAAGGATTTGTTACCTAATTTAAAAATTACTTTTTCTTGTAATAAAAACCTAATTGCTCCAATTGAAAAAAATACTATAATAGGTAAAATCACTGCATCTTCTAATGGAATAAATATATTTGAAACTAATATATTTATTGATGATAACATTCGTAAAAAATGGTGTACTGATTACTTATATGAATTTTTCAAGACTTTTAATACTAGAACAACTGCTTTATATAATATATAAAAAATAAGTCTATATTTTGCCAGTTTAATATACAAAATTCAAAATTTCCTATAATATTTAACAACAAAAAAGATAAAAGAAATATATATTCTTTTATCTTTTTTAGTCCTATTCGCCAAGTCCAAAGCTTACTCCTAATGCATTATTAACTTTATCTATTATTTTTTCATCATTAATATGACCTATTTTTTCTTTTAATCTACTTTTATCTATAGTTCTTATTTGTTCTGCAAGAACTACTGAATTATTTTTCAACCCACATGAAGAAGATTCTATTTCTATATGTGTTGGTAATTTTGCTTTTCCTGTCTGAGATGTTACTGCAGCTGCTATAACAGTTGGACTATATTTATTTCCCAAATTATTTTGAATAATTAAAACTGGTCTTATTCCACCTTGCTCTGAACCTACTACTGGACTTAAATCTGCATAAAACATATCTCCTCTTTTTATTTGCATATTCTTCACTCCTACTATTACTATATTGTCAGATGAGTATTGTATTATTTTAAATATTAGTTGAAGTAAAGGGAATAATTTATTTTTTAAAACTATTTACACTTACCTCATTATATATTATGTAAATAGTATTTTTTTTG
Organism: uncultured Clostridium sp.; assembly: GCA_947653375.1. Lineage (GTDB taxonomy): Bacteria > Bacillota > Clostridia > TANB77 > CAG-508 > CAG-269. The sequence continues at coordinate 1,631 of CANTHA010000067.1, forward strand.
TTATTATACTTTATTTCCATACTTATCGGTTTACCAGTACTTCTATCTATGTATAATGTTTTATCTTTTTCATTTGAACTATTACTAACTTTTAATATTATTTTATTTTCTTTTTCTTCCATTTTTTCTTTTTCATTATTTTTATAATCTTTTATAAATGTGCTTAAATCTAAATCATTTTCTACTACTTCTTGATAATTTTCGTAAATATTTGTTAAATTAAGATTTGTATTTTCCAGTTTTAAATTATTTCCATCTTTTATTATTTTTGTACCTGCTATATTTGATGGTTCTAAAACTTCTTGCATCATAATTCCTGATTCAATATATTGTTGCTTTATTTTATATTTATTACTATTTTTGTTACTATCAACAGTTATATCTGCTATTGTTTCATAAGAACTTATATTTAAAATATAATCTACAATTTCTTGACTACTACTATTATTACCAATTTTATTATTTTTAGCCATTTTGTTATTAAATTTTATAAATAATCCTACAATTATTGTAATTATAATTATTAAAGATATTATAATTACTTTTTTATTTTTTAACATAAAAAAACCTCCTAAAATTAGTTATATATTAATTCTTATGAGGTTTATTTATTTTTAATGTTTAATTTTTTATAAATTATTAAAGTATTTTTCTATGCTTTGCATTAACTCTTGTTTAGTTTCAGTATTATTTATAGCATTTCTAAATTCACTAGAGTTTGGCATATTTTTTGTATACCATGCTATATGTTTTCTTAATTCTTTTACTGCAATTTCTCCTTTTTCTTTTATTGCTAATTTTATATGTTCTTTTATTATTTGCAGTTTCTCTTTATTGGTTGGCAATTGTATTTGTCTTCCATTTAAATAATTAATTATTTCTTGAAATATCCATGGATTTCCGAAACTTGCTCTTCCTATCATTATTCCATCTACTCCTGTTTCTTCAAACATAGCCTTAGCTGTTTTTCCATCTACTATATCTCCATTACCTATAACAGGAATTTTAACATTATCTTTTACTTTTCTTATTATATCCCAATCTGCTTTTCCTGAATAAAATTCACTTCTTGTTCTTCCATGAACTGTAATTGCTGATATTCCTGACTCTTCTGCTATTTTTGCTATATCAACTGCTACAATATTATCATTATCCCAACCTTTTCTTATTTTTAGAGTTACTGGAATACTTGCATTTTGTACAACAGTTTTTATTATTTTTTCTGCTTTTTCTAAATCTAATAGTAATTTACTTCCATCTCCATTTTTTACAACTTTTGGTGCTGGACATCCCATATTTATATCAATTATGTCTGCCAATTTGCTTATATACTTTGTAGCATATGCCATTGTTTCTTCATCACTTCCAAATATCTGCATACTTATTGGTCTTTTTTCTCCTTCAGTATTTAATAATCTCTTTGTTTTATTATCATTATAAAATATTGCCTTTGAACTTGCCATTTCCGTGCATACCATTCCAGGGCCAAATTTTTTACATATTATTCTAAATGGCTGATTCGTCACACCAGCCATTGGAGCTAATATTAAATTATTATCTAATGTTACATTTCCTATTTTTAATGAATGTATATACATACTATTTTTTCTCCTACTATATAAAAAATCGTCTCAAGAAAATTTTAAGACGATATTATTATTTTACAAATATTGTTTTTTGTCTTTTACTACTTATATTTGCAAGTAACCCAATACATATAAAATTTGTAATTAATGAGCTTCCTCCATAACTTATAAATGGAAGTGGTACTCCTGTTATAGGCAATAATCCCATAACCATTCCTATGTTTTCTATCATATGAAATAGAAAAATTCCTGTTATTCCTGATGCTATAAGTGCACCTATATCATCTTTAGCTGTTTTTGCAATATATAAACATTTTACAACAAAATAAACATAGAGTATTATTATTGTTCCTGCTATTATAAATCCCATTTCTTCACTAATAACTGCAAATATAAAGTCAGTTGTTTTTGGATATAAGAATCCTAATTGAGTTTGATTTCCTTTTAATAACCCCATTCCTGTTAATCCTCCTGCTCCTACTGCTAGTTTTGACTGTATTATATTATATCCTGAACCTCTAGGATCTGATTCTGGGTTTAAAAATATATCTATTCTTTTTTTTGCATGTTCTGGTAGTATGAAATTATATATTAGTGGCACAGATACTACAACTATCATTATTGTTCCAATTATATACTTTTTATCAATTCCTGCTGTTATTAACATTAAAATTGTGGCTGATATGAATGCTGCTGCTGTTCCAAAGTCTGGTTGCTTTATTATAAGTAATATTGGTACTCCAATAATTGCTAACAAAATTAATAATTTAGTTGGTTTATTAATTTCTCTCTTATTTCTACTTTGTATTTTTGTTATTGTTTGTGCTAAAAATAGAATAACAAAAATCTTTGCAAATTCTCCTGGTTGAAGTGAGAAAAACCCTATATCAAACCAGCTCTTTGCACCATTTATAGGTTTGGTAAATAGTACTGCAAATAGTAATAATACAAATAATCCATAAAATATTGGAGATACTTTTGTTATTGTATCATAGTCTATCATCATTACTATTATCATGGATATAATACTAATTACAAACCATATACATTGTTTATTAAATTCATCATATTCTGCTTCTTGGGTTGCAGAAAATAAAGCAACTAGTCCTATTATACAAAGGATAATTGAAATAGCAACTATGCTCCATTCTACATTTTTTATTTCTCTCTTTCTCATCAATTATTCTTTTTCCTTTTTAGTTTTTATTTTTTCCTTTGTTTCTTGTGCTTCCTGTTCATTATCTTCATTTTCATCTTTAATTTCTTTATCTTCAATAACTTGCTCTTCTTTGTCCTCTTCAGAAGTTATATCTTTTTCTTCTTTATTTTTTGTTTCTTTTTTATTTTCTTTAATATTTATATCTTCTTTTACAGAATTTGATTTTTCTTTTGTTTCATTTTTTATATTTACTATTGGTATATTTGCATATAATGCTGGTGCTCCATTAGTCCCATCTTCATTTTCTTTGTTGGTAAGTCTAACATCAATAGCACTTTCATCGACATCTATATACTTTTTTATTACATCAATTATTTCTTGTTTCATAAGTTCTAAGAAGTCAGCTGAAACGTTTGCTCTATCTTGCATTAATACTAAATGTAATCTTTCTTTAGCTGCGTCTTTTGAATTTGCCGATTTTTTTTCTTCCTTTTTACTTATTTTTTTGAAAAATTTCATTATGTTTTCAAACATTGTTTTTACTTACCCCCAACTTATTATTTTATAAATATCCTTTTTAGTTTTGCAAAAAATCCTTCATCTCTACCAGGAATTGTTACTTCTATTCTTTCTCCTAATACTCTTTTTGCAATTTCAATATATGCTTTACCTGATGGTGCTTTTTTATTTTGAATAACTGGTTCTCCCTTATTTGTTTGAGTTATTATATATTCATCATCTGGTACAACACCTATTAAATCTATTGCAAGAAGATCAACTATATCATCAACATCCATCATTTCACCTTTTTTTACCATGTTTGGTCTTATTCTATTAATTACTAATTCGGGATTTTTTATTTCTGATGATTCTAACAATCCTATTATTCTATCAGCATCTCTTATTGCAGATATTTCGGCTGTTGTTACTACAATAGCACGATTCGCTCCTGCAATTGCATTTTTGAATCCTTGTTCTATTCCAGCTGGACAATCTATTAATATGTAGTCAAATTCTTCTTTTAGCTTGTCCACTAATTTTTTCATTTGTTCTTCATTTACAGCACTTTTATCTCTTGTTTGTGCAGCTGGTAAAAGGTATAGTTCTTTAAATCTTTTATCTTTTATTAATGCTTGTCTTAATTTACATTTTTCTTCTACAACATCTACAATATCATATACTATTCTATTTTCTAGTCCCATTACAACATCTAAATTACGTAATCCTATATCTGTATCTATTAATACTACCTTTTTTCCTTCTAATGCTAAACTTGAACCTAAATTTGCTGTTGTTGTTGTTTTTCCTACTCCACCTTTACCTGATGTAATAACAATTACTTCTCCCATAATTTTCCTCCTTAGGATTTTAAAACACTTTAATTTTAACAGCTATATGATATAACGAAAATATTAAAAAGTCAATGCGTTTTACATTAAAATTACAAAAATATTTCTAAAATATTACAATTTCTTTACAAATATATTACTTTAAAATTGCCAACGGTTCCGGGTTTAATTGGCAATATTTTAATATTTCATTAAAAATTGATATATTATTTTTTCATATCTTGTTTGTCTCAATCTATAAACAAAGTTTGAAATTTGTAGATTTCTCCAATCGCACTCGCTTTTGCTCGTTTGGTCGCTTACGCAATGATTTCAAAATAATTTATTAATCTTTAATTTAAAAGTATAATAAAATGACTTTTTGCCAATTAAACACGGAACCAGTGGCACTATTCTTTAGTTATTTCCAACATTTGATATATTTTATTTCTTTTTTTATAAATTAAATCTTCTTTTATAAACATACACCATAAAACAATTATAATCATAAAAATTGCTATATTTTTTGTTGAGTATATTAAAATGCTACTTATAAAAGTTAATATCATGATAGTTATAAAAGATATATTGTTAGTAAATTTTTCAGCTAATTTTTTTCCAAAAGCTATATGTAATACTTCCTTTAAAATTCTTCCTCCATCTAAAGGATAAAATGGTAATAGGTTAAAAATTATTAATAATATATTAGCATATATTATAATTAAACTAGAAAATAATTGATAATTTGATTGAAATGTTATTAAAATAACAATAAAATTAGTCAATGGACCTGATAAAGCTATTATTATTTTTTTTATTGATAACATATTTCCATTCCCTATTCTTCTATTATAATCTTTAAAATTCAATTTAAAAGATACCCTTACACCATACGGCACAATTTCTAATTTATCTGGTTTTATTCCTAATAATAGACCAGATATTAAGTGTCCCATTTCATGAATTAATGCAAATATCATGATTGTTGCATATGTTTCTATTTGTCTAGTCAATATAAACAAAATTAAAAATATAAAAATCTTGAAATCTATTTTAAATCGCATACTTATCTCCTTTATAAATCTAAAATCAGTTCTGGATCAGTAGTTCTTTCTTGAACTCTTATTTCAAAATGTAAATGTGGTCCTGTTGAATTTCCTGTTGATCCTACTTCTGCGATTTCCTGTCCTTGTGTTATAATATCTCCTTGTTTTACATATAAGTTATTACAATGTGCATAAATTATGCTTATTTCACCTATTTGTATTTTTAAATGTTTTCCATAATCACCTTCTTCTGAGCATAAAACAACTTCTCCATTAGTAGAAGATTTTATTTTTGTTCCTAATTGTGCTGCTATATCTGTTCCTGTATGATTTTTTGGTACACTTCCAGTTGCTTCATCTCTTTGTCCATATTTTGAACTTATTATTCCTTCTATTGGTTTTATAAAGCTTGTTGTATTTTTTATATTAATAATATCTTGTTCTGCTTGTGATAAGTTTTCGTTACTTTGTATATTTTCTTCTTTTGCATTTTGTATTGTTTCTTCTGCTCCTCCAATTCCTTCTTCTAATGTTTCTTCTTGTTTATTACTTTCCTGCTCTTCTTTTTGTTTTGGAATAAATACTTCTTGTAATTTTTGTTTAGTAAATTGATATACTTCCAAAAAATTTGTATCATAAGAAAGAAGCTCATTTGTCTTGTTCATAAAATCTTCTGAAAATGGGAATGCATTGTTTTGTACTGAATATATTACAAAATAAATAAAAATACACGCTATTATTTGCAGTATCATCTTTCTTAATAATTTTATATCCTTTTTTTGGCTAATATTTACAGTTGCAATTGGTTTTATTTCACCATGTTTTCTTTTTGCATATATTTCTTCTGCTCGTCTTATTTTTTCTTCTACACTTATTGTTCTTTCCATAAAAAAAGCACCTCTTCCTTAGTTTTCTTTATAAACTATATGTGCAAAAAAGGTGTTTTATGAATTATTTTATTAATAGTATTGCCATTTGTATTAATATTACAAATGTTGCTATATATGAATATTTTTTTAATCTCTTATATTTTTTATTATGCTGCATTTTTATATATGATGTATCTTCTGTATTTTCTAGTTTAGAAATGTAATTTGCAATTACCATTTCTGCTTCTTTTAATATATAGTCTTTTCTTTTTTCTGAATTATCTGAAACTTTAACTTTTCTATTTTTTTCAATCTTTTGTAATTTTTTTGCATGTTTATTTGATTTTAATATAACAAATGCTTCTTCAACAAAATTAGATGGAAGATTTTTTAATACTACTATATTTTTTAAGTTATTTTCTTTCATTATAACCTCCTTAAAATATGTATTTTTATTATTCTTTCCAATATTTTTTCATTTATACATTTTTTAAATTATTAATAATATCTTGACAATTTAACGTATTTTTGGTATTCTTTTAAATGTTTAGCATATAATTAAATATATGTGATTTATGCAGGTATAGTTTAGTGGTAAAACATAACCTTGCCAAGGTTAAGTTACGGGTCCGATTCCCGTTACCTGCTCCAAAATGTAGCTACATAGCCAAGTTAGCTGTGTTATACTAAGTTAACTACAGCAACTTATAATGAAAAATTGCATATTAAATATGGCGACATAGCCAAGTGGCTAAGGCACGAGTCTGCAAAACTCTGATCCCCGGTTCGAATCCGGGTGTCGCCTCC
>CANTHA010000068.1 GCA_947653375.1 uncultured Clostridium sp.
TGGCAAATTTTATCTTGATATTTCTAATTTTTAATGCTATTATAATTATAGATGTAAAGGAGATAAATATGGCAAACAATGAATTTGATTTTTATGATAAAACTAGTTTAAAATCTTATAATTTAGATGAAAGTATGCGATATCAGTTAAATATGTTAGATAAACTTGATGTATTTACTAGAAAACATTGTGAACATGTTGCAAACTTAACTTGTAGACTATGTGAATATTTACATTGCAGAAAAAACTTTACTATGTATTGTACTATTTGTGCATATTTACATGATTTAGGTAAAATGTTCATTCCTCAAAATATTTTACAAAAACCTGCCAAACTAACTGATGAAGAATATGAAATAATGAAAACTCATACAACTATTGGTTATAAAATGTGTATGGAAGATTTAGAATTAAGACCATATGCTGCAGGAGCTTTATATCACCATGAAGCTTTAAATGGATCTGGTTATCCTAATGGATTAACTAAAAAAGATATACCTTATGAAGCTCAAATTATTCGTGTTGCAGATGAATATGATGCAATTGTTAGTAAAAGGCAATATAAAACACATATTGGAATATCTGATACTCTTAAAATATTAATAGAAAATGCTCAATCTGGAAAAAATAATCCAGCAATTGTAAAAGTTCTTTTTAAAGTTGTTATTGATGATATTTCATATGAAATATCATGTACACAAGATTATATTGATGAAATTGAAGATAACTTAAAACGTTTTAAAGAAATTAATAAATATAAAGAAAAAATGAATAAGGCTAAAAATGAAAAAGACAAAAACTATTATTTAGAAGGAATTAAAATGTTATTAATAAATAATGAGACTTTAGAAAATTATGAATCTGTTTATGAAGAATATAAAAAAGCATTTAAAATTCGAAAAGATATTATTGATAATCTGTATAATGAAATTAAAATAATTAAAAAATTAAAAGTTTAAAAAAAGGAAGTTTAAACTTCCTTTTTACTATTTTACATTTTCTTTTATGTAGTCAACTACATCTCCAACTGTTACAACTTTTTCTGCATCACTATCTGGAATTTCTATGTCAAATTCTTCTTCTAATGCCATTACTAATTCTACTATATCTAATGAATCAGCCCCTAAATCATCAATAAATGATGCTTCCATTGTAACTGCATTTTCTGCAACACCTAATTGTTCTACTATAATTCCTTTTACTTTTTCTAATACTTCTTCTGAACTCATCTGTAGAGTTCACCTCCTCTCAAGTTTGCAAATGATTTATTCATTTGATAATTACTTTTTCATATTTCATTTATATTATATGTTTATATATTTGTCAAGTTAAATTTAAAATATTTTTTTCTTTTTATACTAAGCAGTCTATTATATTAATAAATTCACTTTTTAATTTCAAATTCTTCTATCATATTATCAACAGCTTTATTTTCTACAAACTTTTCTGCTTGTATTAATGTATATTCAAATAGTAATGCATCACTACTACCATGAGCTTTTACAACTGGTTTTTTTACTCCTAAAAATAATGCTCCTCCATATGATTTATAATCCATTGCTTTTGATAATGATTTTATTGGTTTATGTGCTATTAAATAAGAAATCTTTGCACCTAAATTTGCCATAAAACTTTCTGTTAATGTTCTTTTAACAAATTTACCTAAACCTTCTGTTGTTTTTAAAAATACATTTCCAGTAAATCCATCTGTTACTATAGCATCAATTTTGCCTGAAAATGCATCTCTTCCTTCTACATTTCCTACAAAATTTATATTTAACTCTTCTGATTTTTCTTTTAACAATTTATAACTTTCTCTTACTAATTCATTTCCTTTAGTCTCTTCTGTTCCAATATTTAATAATCCTATAGCTGGGTTTTTAATACCATATGTATTTCTTAAGTAAATACTAGACATTTGTGCAAATTGTAGTAAATTTATTGGCTTACAATTTGTATTTGAACCCGCATCAATTAATAATAGTTGACTTTTATGTGCTGGTAAAATTCCTGCTAATGCTGGTCTATCAATTCCTTTAATTCTTCCCACAATAAGAGTTGCTCCTGTTAATAATGCTCCTGAATTTCCAGCTGAAATAAATACATCTCCTTTACCCTCTTTTAGCATTTTAAAACCAACTACCATTGAAGAATCTTTTTTATGTTTTATAGCAAGTGTTGGAGTATCTTCCATTTCAATTGTTTCTGTTGCATTTTTTATCTTTAATCTATTAGAAACTTCTTCTATTTCTTTCCCTGTAAATTCTTTTATCTTACTTCTTATTATCTCTTCTTTTCCTACCAAAATTACTTCTGCTTTTATTTTATTTATAGCATTTATGGCTCCTTTTATATTAGCATCTGGCGCATTATCTCCTCCCATTGCATCTAATATTATCTTCATTATATTTCCCCCTAATATGCGTTCTTATTTCAATATATGTATTTTATTATTATTTTAGTAAAAAATCAATAGTTTTAACAATTTAACTTCAACTATTTCTTAAAAAAGTTATAATATATAATAAAAATATACTATGCGCAGTTGGGAAGACATTCATTAGTATATATAACTAGATTAACTCATATATATATGAAGATTATCAAACTTATTTATATGATTAGTATGACCAGCAAATAGTATATTTTTTTATATATTAAACTATATTACTATAGAAGAACTCTATAAATAAAAAACGATTCTTAAAGAATCGTTTTTTATTTATATTATTACTCGATTATATCAGCAACAACACCTGAACCAACTGTTCTACCACCTTCACGGATAGCAAATCTTAATCCTTTTTCAATAGCGATTGGTGTAATTAATTCAATTGTCATTGATACATTATCTCCTGGCATAACCATTTCTGTTCCAGCAGGTAATTCGATAACACCTGTAACGTCTGTTGTTCTGAAATAGAATTGTGGTCTATATCCATTAAAGAATGGTGTATGTCTTCCACCTTCTTCTTTAGTTAATACATAAACTTCAGAAGTGAATTTTGTATGTGGATTAATTGTTCCTGGTTTACAAAGAACTTGACCTCTTTCGATGTCTTTTCTATCAATACCTCTTAATAATGCTCCTATATTATCTCCAGCTTCAGCTTGATCTAATAATTTTCTGAACATTTCAACACCTGTAACAACTGTTTTTCTTCTTTCAGTTGTAAGACCGATAATTTCAACTTCGTCTGATAATTTAACTTCTCCTCTTTCTACTCTACCTGTAGCAACTGTTCCACGTCCAGTAATTGTAAATACATCTTCTACTGGCATTAAGAATGGTTGATCAACTGGTCTTTCTGGAGTTGGAATATAACTATCAATTGCTTCCATTAATTCTTTCATTGGTTTATATACTTCGTCATCTGGGTTTGTTGATGAACTTTCTAATACTTGTAATGAAGAACCTTTTACAATTGGAATATCATCTCCTGGGAAACCATATTCAGAAAGTAAGTCTCTAACTTCCATTTCTACTAATTCTAATAATTCTGGATCATCTACCATATCACATTTGTTTAAATATACAACAATATATTTAACACCAACTTGTCTAGCAAGTAGAATGTGTTCTCTTGTTTGTGGCATAGGTCCATCAGCTGCTGATACTACTAATACTGCACCATCCATTTGAGCAGCACCAGTAATCATGTTTTTAACATAATCAGCATGTCCTGGGCAGTCAACGTGTGCATAGTGTCTTGCTTCTGTTTCATATTCAACGTGAGCTGTATTAATTGTAATTCCTCTTGCTTTTTCCTCTGGAGCTCCATCGATTTGATCATAAGCTTCATATTGAGCTTTTCCTAATAATGATAAAAATTTTGTAATAGCTGCTGTTGTTGTTGTTTTTCCATGGTCTACGTGACCGATTGTACCAATGTTAACATGTGGTTTTGTTCTTTCAAATTTTGCTTTTGCCATTTGAAATTCCTCCTCTTAATTTTATTTTTTAAATTTAATAACTTTTTTAGTTACCGTTAAGCATCTTTGCCACTTACGGATAACTTATACAAAATGTGTTTATATTTTGTATTGGTCTGTCTGCATTCTATAACATTTTTTACAAAAATGCAAGTAATTTGTAATTATTTTATCTTTGTACATTAATATATCTTCCTGTATATTTAGTTCCTTTATAAATTTCGTCATACATATTGTTAATTCGTTTTTGCATAATTTTATTTATTACTTTTCTTGTATCTACATCTCTATGTAGACTCTTTTTAAAAGCTTTACTTTCTTTTCTGCTCATTTCTTTATATCTAATCTTCCTTTTTAGCTCTTGAAGCAACAATAGTTTCATGAACTGATTTTGGAACTTCTTCGTAATGAGATGGTTCCATAGAATATGTTCCTCTACCTTGAGTTTTAGAACGTAAATCTGTTGCATAACCAAACATTTCTGAAAGTGGGATAAATGCATGTATATCTTGCATTCCATCTTCACCATCCATACCTTCCATTCTTCCACGTCTAGAATTTACATCTCCAATAACGTCTCCCATATATTCTTCTGGAACAGTTATATCAACTTTCATGATAGGCTCTAGTATAACTGATTTAGCTTGTTTACATCCTTCTTTGAATGCCATAGATGCTGCTATTTTGAATGCCATTTCTGAAGAGTCAACTTCATGATATGAACCATCTACTAGTGAAACTTTAAAGTCTATAACTGGATATCCAGCTAATACACCTGTATTTGCAGCTTCTCTCATACCTTGCTCAATTGGTTTAATATATTCTTTTGGAACAGCTCCTCCAACTATTTTACTTTCAAACTCTATTCCTTTACCTGGTTCTAATGGTTCCATTTCAAACCATACATCACCATATTGTCCTTTACCACCAGATTGACGAATAAATTTACCTTGAACTTTAACACTATTTCTAATTGTTTCTTTGTAAGCAACTTGTGGTTTACCTACATTACATTCAACTTTAAATTCTCTCTTTAATCTATCAATTATAATATCTAAGTGTAATTCACCCATACCTGCAATAATTGTTTGACCTGTTTCTTGATTTGTATATGCTTTAAATGTTGGGTCTTCTTCTGCAAGTTTTGTTAATGCTATACCCATTTTTTCTTGAGCAGCTTTATCTTTAGGTTCTATAGCTATATCAATAACTGGTTCTGGGAATTCCATAGATTCTAGTATTATTGGATGATCTGGATCACATAAAGTATTTCCAGTTGTAACATCTTTCATACCTACGGCTGCAGCAATATCTCCAGCATATACTTTATCTATGTCTTCTCTATGATTTGAATGCATTTGAAGAATTCTTCCTATTCTTTCTTTTTTATCTTTACTTGAGTTTAATATTGTAGAACCTGATTCTAAAGTTCCTGAGTAAACTCTAAAGAAACATAATTTTCCAACAAATGGATCAGTAGCAATTTTAAATGCTAATGCTGCAAATGGTTCAGAATCTGAAGTTTTAGCCTCTGTTTCTTCTCCATCTATTGTTTCACCTTTAATATGATCTATATCTAATGGTGATGGCATATAGTCAACTATTGCATCTAATAGTTCTTGTACACCCTTGTTTTTATATGAAGAACCACATGTTACTGGAACTATTGCGTTTGCTATTGTACCAGCTCTTAAACCTTTTTTAATTTCTTCTATTGTTAGTTCTTCACCTTCTAAATACTTCATCATTAATTCTTCATCTTGTTCTGCAACTGCTTCTATCATTGCACTTCTGTATTCTTCTGCTTGAGCTTTCATATCTTCAGGAATATCTGTTTCTTCAACTTCTTTTCCTAAATCATCTTTATGAATAAATGCTCTCATTTTTATTAAGTCAACAATTCCTTTAAATTGATCTTCTGCTCCTATTGGTAATTGAATTGGTACAGCATTTGCTTTTAATCTATTTTTTAATTGATCTACACAAAGCATAAAGTCTGCACCTGTTATATCCATTTTATTAACATATACCATTCTTGGAACACTATATTTGTCTGCTTGTCTCCAAACAGTTTCTGTTTGTGGTTGAACTCCACCTTTTGCTGCTAAAACTGTAACAGCTCCATCAAGAACTTTTAAAGATCTTTGAACTTCAACTGTAAAATCAACGTGACCTGGTGTATCAATAATGTTAATTCTATTATCATTCCAAAAACATGTTGTACATGCAGATGTAATTGTAATACCTCTTTCTTGTTCTTGTTCCATCCAGTCCATTGTAGCAGCCCCTTCGTGAACTTCTCCTATTTTATGTGTTTTACCTGTATAAAATAATATTCTCTCTGTTGTAGTTGTTTTTCCAGCATCAATATGAGCCATTATTCCTATATTTCTTGTCTTTTCTAGTGGATATGCTCTTCCTGCCATGTTTTATTTTCCCCCTCTCATAAAAATTTACTAAATTAGTTTTTAGAGTTGAAATACTTTGCAAAACTATCTCAATATATACCATTATTTAAAATACTTTTGCTATCTTCCTAAGTAAAATTCTAATTTATAAATTTTATATCTTACATTCATTTTAATTAAAAGTGATAAGATGTATATTTTGTATTATTCAGTACAGGTTGAATGAACACATTGATACGTCGAAATCTGTATTGGATAAACAAAATGTACAGATTATTGCTTTCAATCAAAATTTTACCATTTGTAATTTTACTAACTGTTTGAGCCTCAGCGAATTACAGTTAGTAAATACGGTAACATTGTAATTACTTTAACTTTTACCATTTATAGTGTGCGAAAGCCTTATTAGCTTCTGCCATTCTATGTGTATCTTCTTTCTTTTTAAATGCTCCACCATTACCATTTACAGCATCTATTAGTTCACCTGCTAGTTTTTCAGCCATTGTTTTTTCATGTCTATTTCTAGCATAAGTTACTATCCATCTTAAACCTAGAGTTTGTCTTCTTTCCGGTCTAATTTCTAATGGAACTTGGTATGTTGCTCCACCCACTCTTCTTGCTTTTACTTCAAGTACTGGCATTACATTTTCTAAAGCTGCCTCAAAAACTTCTAAAGGATCTTTTCCTTCTTTTTCTTTAATAATGTCAAAAGCATCATAAACTATTTTTTGAGCAACTGATTTTTTACCATCCAACATTATATTGTTTACTAATTTTGTAACAACTTTACTATTATATATTGGATCTGGTAAGACTTCTCTTTTTGCTATATATCCTTTTCTTGGCACTATTCTTCCCTCCTTCTTTATTTGATACTTTACAAAAGTATCTAGGTACTCTCAAGAAATATAATTTCTTGCGTATAGCACTTATTTATCTATTCTAAACTTAAGTACCTTAAATTTTAGACAAAATAACAAGCACTATTTTATTTGATTTTTTGCTAATTCCTTTTATTATTAGAAAATTGAATAAATTAGTTATATTGTACATTTTCTAGTTTTTAGGTTTTTTAGCTCCATATTTAGAACGCGCTTGCATTCTATCTTTAACACCTGCTGTATCTAATGTTCCTCTTATGATATGGTATCTAACACCTGGAAGGTCTTTTACCCTACCACCTCTGATTAATACAACACTGTGTTCTTGTAAGTTATGTCCTATACCTGGTATATAAGATGTAACTTCATAACCATTAGAAAGTCTAACCCTAGCAACTTTTCTTAAAGCTGAGTTTGGCTTTTTAGGTGTAACTGTTTTTACGACTGTACATACCCCTCTTTTTTGTGGAGCTCTATTATTTGTTAATGTTTTATTTTTAGAGTTCCATCCATGTTGAAGAGCTGGTGCTGTTGATTTTGTTACTCCTGTTTTTCTTCCTTTTCTAACTAATTGATTAATTGTTGGCACTTAAATTTCACCTCCTATTTTTTATCTATTTATATTTTATGTGTAAATCAAATTTTTCTACATAAAATATATATACTGTTACGGAATTGCACAATACAAGCAATTTACAATAACAGTTTTTATTTTACCATGTTTTACCACTCAAGTCAATAAAAAACTTGGAATTTTTATATTCCAAGTTTTTATTTAAGAATATATTTATTTATAGTTGAATATATTCACCATCTATTACTTCTTTTGGAGGTCTTCTAAATTTATCGTCTTTTCCAACTTTAACAATCTCACCCTCAACTCTTTCTATTTCTTCTTTTTTATTTACACTTTCTGTCGCATTTTTTTCTATATGTCCATCTTTATTATCTATCTTTTCTACAAAATCCGTATTTCCTTTTTTTGTTTCTTTTGCTTTTTCTTGTTCTTGTTTTTTTATTTTCTCTAC
>CANTHA010000069.1 GCA_947653375.1 uncultured Clostridium sp.
TTTATAAAGATGAATTTTATAATGTATTAAAATAACCTTACAATATTGTAAGGTTTTGTTATATAAAACTATGGAAATATATAAAGTAAGATTGTAAACTTAAAGTAATAAAGTTTTTACAGACTAAAATAAAGGAGGAATAAAAATGTCAGAAATTTTAAAATTAGACAAAGTAGAAAAATATTATGGTAATAAGTCAAACATAACAAAGGCTATAGATAATATTTCCTTTGATGTAGAAAAAGGTGAATTTGTTGCAATTATGGGAGCGAGTGGTTCTGGTAAAACTACATTACTTAATTGTATATCTACAATTGATAAAGTGACAAGTGGACATATATTTGTTGATAAAGAAGATATTACTAAATTTAAAGGAAATAAATTAAATGCTTTTCGAAGAGAAAAGTTGGGATTTATTTTTCAAGATTTCAGTTTACTAGATACATTAACAGCTTATGAAAACATAGCATTAGCACTTACTATACAAAATATAGGGATAAATGAAATGGATAAAAGAATAAGAAATATTGCAAAAAAATTAGGAGTAGTAGATGTACTTAATAAATATCCATATGAGATGTCAGGAGGACAAAAGCAAAGAATAGCTTGTTGTAGAGCAATTATTACTAATCCTAAATTGATTTTAGCTGATGAACCAACTCGGTAGTTTAGATAGTAAATCTTCAAAAGTATTATTAGAAACATTCAATTATTTAAATACAAAATTAGAAGCTACAATATTAATGGTTACACATGATTCATTTGCAGCAAGTTATGCTAAAAGAGTGATTTTTATAAAGGACGGTAAGATATATAATGAGATTGATAAAGGAAATTTAACAAGAAAAGAGTTTTTTGAAAAAATTATAGATGTTGTAACATTACTAGGGGGGAATTTAAATGATGTATATTAAATTAGCCTTAAAAAATGTGAAAAAAAGTTTTAAAGATTATGCAATATATTTTTTTACTATAATTGTAGGAGTAACTATATTTTATATGTTTAATAGCATGGATAGTCAAACTATTATGCTAGAGTTGTCAGATACAAAACATAATATGATAGAAACTATAACAGAAGTTCTAGGAATAATAAGTGTATTTGTAGCATTTATATTATCATTTTTAATTATATATGCTAGTAGATTTTTGATAAAAAGAAGAAAAAAAGAATTTGGAATATATATGTTATTAGGAATGAAAAAAAACAAAATATCAAGAATTATACTAACAGAAACATTATTAGTAGGTATGATTTCTTTAATTTTTGGATTAGGTATTGGAATTGGCTTATCACAGTTAATGTCAATTGTTGTTGCTAACATGTTTGAAGCAAATATGACAAAGTTCACATTTGTATTTTCGAAAATGGCAGTTATAAAAACAATTTTATATTTTAGTATTATATATTTTATAGTTATGATATTTAATGTTGTATCTGTAAGTAAAAGTAAATTAATAGGTTTAATTAATTCAAATAAAAAGACAGAAAAAATAAAAATTAAAAACATTTATTTATGTATATTTGTATTTTTAATTGCAATTGCAATGTTAGGGTATGCTTATTATAATGTTACAGCAAATAAAGGAATTAATATAGATTCAAAAGGAAAGTTATTATTTATGGTAATTTTAGGTTGTATATCTACTTATTTAATATTTTTCTCTTTATCAGGCATGTTATTAAAAATTATAATGTCTATTAAGAAAATATATTATAAAAAAGTTAATTCATTTGTTGTAAAGCAATTAAGTAGTAAGATTAATACAACTGTATTTTCAATGTCTATTATTTGTCTAATGATATTTGTAACAATTTGTATATTCTCTACAGCAATGTCATTAAAAGATTCTATGAATAAAAAAGTAGAAAAACTTGCACCAGTTGATATTTCTATTAGTAAAAATTTAGATATGAGTGAAGAAAATTATATAACAGCACTAGATGGTGATAAAGAACAAATTGAAAAAATGGTAAAAGAATCAAAATATACTGTAAAAGAAATTTTAGAAAAAAATAATATAAATTTAAATGAAAAATTTAAGGATATTGTTTCATTTAATATTTATGTAACAGAAGAAGTAAAACTTAAAGATTTACTAGGAAATGTAGATGAAGAAATTAAAAAAAGTAATAATTCTCTATATTTATCAATGGATGAAAACCAAGTACTAATGAAAATAAGTGATTATAATAAGTTTGCAGAAATGTTTGGAAGGGAAAAATATATATTAGAACCAAATGAATATATTGTAATTAGTAATATGGATTATATGACAGAATTAATAAATAAATCTTTAAAAGAAGATGTAAAAATTAAAATAAATGAAAAGGAATATACTCCTAAATATATGGAGTGTAAATATGGAAATCTTGATTTAGATGAAAGCAATATAACAAGTCAAATTATTATTTTGCCAGATGAAGCAACAAATGAAGAAATGAGATGTACTAATAGATTTTATGCAAATTATAATGCAAATGGAAAAGAAGATAAGATAAAAATAGAAAAGGATATTACAAATCTAGAATCAAATTTAAGAAATTTCTATATATTTACAAGACAATATTTAGCAGATGAAAGTATAGGATTTGGAGCTATGGTGGTATTTTTAGGATTATATTTAGGAATTGTGTTTTTAATTTCAAGTGGTGCAATATTGGCATTGAAAGAATTATCAGAAAGTAGTGATAATAAACATAGATATGATATATTAAGAAAAATTGGAACTGATGAGAAAACTATAAATAAGGCTTTATTTAAACAAATAGGAATATTTTTCTTGTTTCCATTAATACTTGCTATTATTCATTCTGTACCAGGAATAAGAGTTGCAAGTTATATGATAGAGGTTTTTGGAAAAGGAAATTTATTGACTTCTATTTTAATAACAGCTGGGTTTATTGTATTGATTTATGGAGGATATTTTATTATATCATATTATTCAAGTAAAAGAATTATAAAAGAATAGAATTAAATAAAAGTTATTTGAAGAAATATATAAATAAGAAATTTGCGTCAATAGATTGGGGGAGTTCACTTTTTACAGAAATTTTAAAAATTTATAGATATTGAATTTTTTATTATAATATGTTATAGTGTATAATATGATTTAAAACAGAATTATAAGTAAAAAAGGAGAATATGAATGTTTAATTTTTCGTTTGATAAAAGAACAATGTATATAATCATTACTGTAATGGTTCTAATTTCAGTATTACAATATATATCAAACCCATCAGCATTATCTATGCTATTATTTAGTGTACCAGGGGTGTTAATTGCAATTACTTTCCATGAATTTGCTCATGGATGGGTAGCATATAAATTAGGTGATAATACAGCAAAAATGGAAGGAAGATTGAGCTTAAATCCATTAGACCATTTAGATCCAATAGGAACTTTAATGTTGATATTTGCAGGATTTGGATGGGGAAAACCTGTACATGTGAATCCAGCAAATTATACAAGAAAAATATCAATGGATAAAGGTGAAGCTTTAGTTTCTTTAGCTGGACCATTGATGAATTTTATATTAGCAATTGTATTAACGATAATAATGTTTGCAGTTGCAAAAGGTACTAGTACAGGTATTGCTATATCTGATTTAGGATTTTATATAAGTACATCAAATAGAATAATAGAAATTGTAATAAAAATGTTATTATATTCGGTATCAATTAATATAGGATTAGGAGTATTTAATTTAATACCATTACCACCACTAGACGGATCAAAAATAATAATGCCTTTTTTACCATATAATGCAAAACAATGGTTTAGAAATAATGAACAAATCTTTTATATAATATTTGTTCTAATATGGATAACAGGAATTGCAGGTACAATAATAACACCAGCAATAAGTGGAATATCAAATATAATATTAAAATTAGGAACAACAATATTTGGATTATAATGAAGGGAAAATATATGAAAAAAGATATAATAACATTAGGAATAGAATCAAGTTGTGATGAAACTTCTGTAGCTGTAGTAAGAAATGGTAGAGAAATTTTATCAAATATAATAGATACACAAATTCCAATACATGAAAAGTATGGAGGAGTTGTACCAGAAATAGCCTCAAGAAATCACATTGAGGCTATTTCTAGAGTTACAAAAAAAGCTATAGAAGAGGCAAAAATTACATTTGATGATATAGATGCAATTACTCCAACTTATGGACCAGGGTTAGTTGGAGCTTTATTAGTAGGTTTATCATATGCTAAAGCATTAAGTTTAGCAATAAATAAACCATTAGTAGGTGTAAATCATATAGAAGGTCATATAGCATCAAATTATATTACATACAAAGAACTTAAACCACCATTTTTATGTATAATGATGTCTGGGGGAAACACTCAAATTGTGTATGTAAAGGGATATACTGAATTTGAGGTGTTAGGAAAGACTAGAGATGATGCAATAGGCGAAGCATTTGACAAAGTTGCAAGAGTTGTTGGTTTAGGTTATCCAGGTGGGCCAAAAGTAGATAAAATGGCTAAAGAAGGACAAGCAAATATAGAATTTCCACAAACTCATTTTGATAATTTAGACTTTAGTTTTAGTGGTATAAAAACAGCAGTAATAAACTATAACCATAAAAATCCGCAAACTAATAAAGCAGATCTATGTGCAAGTTTTCAAAAAGCAGTAACACAAGTATTAATAGAAAACACTAAAAAAGCGATAGAGAAAACTAAAATAAATACAATAGCATTAGCAGGAGGAGTTTCTGCAAATAGTTATATAAGAGAGCAATTTCTAAATTTTGAAAAAGAAGGAATAAAAGTATATATGCCAGATTTAAAATTATGCACAGATAATGCTGCAATGATTGCATGTGCAGGTTATTATAATTTTATTAATGGAAAGAGGGATTCATTAAACTTAAATGCGATTTCAAATTTAAAGCTATAAAAAAATGAAAAGGAGTAATAGATGTCATTATTTGTAATAGCAGATCTTCATTTATCATTTAATGAAAATAAACCAATGAATATATTTGGAGATAATTGGAAAAATCATGAGGAGAAAATAAAAAGTAATTGGATAGAAAATGTAAAAGAAACTGACACTGTAATAATGCCAGGTGATTTTTCATGGTGTACATACTTAAAAGATACTATAAAAGATTTTGAATATTTAGATGAATTGCCAGGGAAAAAAATCTTACTAAAAGGAAATCATGACTATTGGTGGACAACTGTAACAAGCATGAAGAAATTTTTGTTTGAAAATAATATAAAAACAATAGATTTTTTATATAATAATTCGTATATGTTTGATAACAAAGTTATTGTAGGTACTAGAGGTTGGGCACAGATTGAAACAGAAGAGGATACAAAATTACTAAAAAGAGAAGTTGCAAGATTAGAGCTATCTATACAAGATGCTGAAAATAAATATGGTAAAGATAAAGAAATGCTGGTATTTATGCATTATCCTCCTATAAGTGAGTCAAATATTATAAATAATGAAATAAATGATTATATAAAAATAATGAAAAAATATAATATCAAACAATGTTATTATGGACATTTACACGGAATGGCTATAAAAGAAGCGATAGAAGGCGAATATTTTGGTATCAATTTTAAGTTAGTTAGTTGTGATAAATTAGATTTTAAAT
Source organism: uncultured Clostridium sp. (assembly GCA_947653375.1). Lineage (GTDB taxonomy): Bacteria > Bacillota > Clostridia > TANB77 > CAG-508 > CAG-269. The sequence continues at coordinate 5,638 of CANTHA010000069.1, forward strand.
TGTACAAAATTAATTAATGGAGAAAAAATATATGGATTTAAATAAGGAAATAAAGTTTGTAAAAGGTGTAGGACCTAATAGGGCACAATTACTAAATAAGTTAGGTATTTTCACATTAAAAGATTTAATTACTTATTATCCTAGAACATATGAAGATAGAAGTAAACCTAAAAATATTTGTGAATGTATGAATGGTGAAGATGCTTTAATAGAAGCAGTAGTATGTAGTAGAATAACAGAAGTTAGGCTACCACATAAAACTATGCAAAAATTAGTAGTAAGAGATGAAACAGGAACAGCAAACATTACATGGTTTAACCAAAAATATTTAAAAACAAAATTTGAAGTAGGGAGAAAATATCATTTTTATGGAAGAATAAGTAATAATTACGGTAAAATAGGTATGACATCTCCTGTATTTGACGATGTAGATAAGACAAATAATACAGGAAGAATAGTTCCTATATATCCATTAACATACCAATTATCACAAAATGTATTAAGGAAAATAATGGAGAATGCTATGTTAGAGGTATATGGAAATATGCAGGAAACATTACCATCATACTTAATAGAAGAATATAAATTAAAAGAAATAAACGAAAGTATTAAAAATATTCATTTTCCAAAAGAATTTGAAGATTTTAATGTGGCAAGAAATCGATTAGTATTTGAAGAATTATTTTCAGTTCAATTAGCATTATTGGAACTAAAAAATAATTATATGACAGAGGAAAAAGGAATTAAATTTAATGAAGATGTAAAAGTTTCAAATATTATAAATGAATTACCATTTAGATTAACAAAGGCTCAATTAAAGGTAATAGAAGAAATTGACAATAATATGGAATCAGACAAACCAATGAATAGATTATTACAAGGAGATGTTGGTTCAGGAAAAACAGTAGTAGCAATGTGTGCAGCATATAAGGCAGTAAAATCTGGGTATCAAGCAACAATAATGGCTCCAACAGCAATACTTGCAACGCAACATTTGGAAAATTTTAAAAATATATTTGAAAAATTAGATATTAAGTGTGAGTTATTAATATCAGGAATAAGCAAAAAAAAGAAAGAAGAATTATTGGAAAGATTAAAAAATGGTGAAATAGATATTTTAATTGGTACACATGCAATTATAGAAGAAAATGTTGTTTTTAAAAATCTAGGATTAGTTGTAACTGATGAACAACATAGATTTGGTGTAAAACAAAGAACAAAAATAGCTAAAAAAGGTAAAAATCCTGATGTACTAGTTATGACTGCAACGCCTATACCACGTAGTTTAGCACTAATTCTATATGGCGATTTGGACATATCTATAATAGACGAATTACCACCAAATAGAAAGAAAATTGAAACATTTGCTGTGGGTAAGAAAATGACTGATAGAATAAATATATTCGTAAAGAAACAATTAGAACAGGGAAGACAGGCTTATATTGTATGCCCTTTAGTTGAAGATGATGAAGAATCAAACTTAAAATCTGTAGAAGAAATATACAAAATTTATAGTGAAGAGGTATTTCCTCAATATAATGTCAAATATATTCATGGAAAAATGAAGGTAAAAGAAAAAGATGAAATTATGAGACAATTTAAAGCTGGAGAAATACATATATTAATTTCTACAACTGTTATAGAAGTTGGGGTTGATGTTCCTAATAGTAATATAATGATAGTAGAAAATGCTGAGAGATTTGGTTTAGCTCAATTGCATCAGTTACGTGGAAGAGTAGGCAGAGGTGAATATGAATCTTATTGTATTTTAAAATTTGAAGGAAAGAGTGAAACAGTAAAACAAAGAATGAGGGTTATGTGTGAAACTAACGATGGATTTGTAATTTCAGAGAAGGATTTAGAGTTAAGAGGAGCAGGGGATTTTTTTGGAACAATGCAACATGGTATTCCAGAATTTAAAATTGCTAATTTGTTTGAAGATGTTCCTATTTTAAAATTAGCACAAGAGGCTTCAGTTAAAGTTCTTTCACAAGATCCTAAATTAGAAAAAATTGAAAATAAGAAATTAAAAGAATTAATAAGGGATAAATTTACTAGTAGAATAGAAATTTAATTATAAAATATGATTAAAAATGCATAATGTATAACTAAATGTAAATTAATAAAATAAAAATGCAAAAAAAAAAATGCGAAATTATGTAAATTATGTTATCATATATAGTATAGTTAATATAATTAACTAGTAACATGTAAATGGGTAATTATAATTGCCTAGCAACAAAAGGAGGTTTTATGCCTAAAAAGATAATAAAGAACCCAAAAAAGATGTATGAGAAAATTGCTTTAATGTGTGGCAATTTTGATATGCCATATTATCAAAGAGTATTGTTGGTAAGTATGGTATATCGGAAAGCAATGAATCCACAGGAAAAAATCAGTGAAATTATTGATAAAGTAACTGATAACGGAAGCATGGTAGCGGAAATTTACAAGAAAAATAGGAAAAAAACATGTATGAGAATTTCTTCCGCTAGGGAACTTCAGTATTTGGAACAATTTTTACATGATTGTAAAGATGTACCAGAAAATCATTAGTGTAAAATAATTTCGGGGGAATTATAAAATAAAAAATAAGATACTCCCAA
>CANTHA010000070.1 GCA_947653375.1 uncultured Clostridium sp.
AAAGACTTTTCTTTTAGATTTGCAATTTTTTCTTTCATATTATAGTATTCTCCTTCTTTTAAACTATACAATTTTTATAAGTTTTTGTGTCCAAAAAACCATTTCATCCTATAATTTTTAGGACGAAATGGTCATCATTCGTGGTACCACCTAAATTTATTAACATTTTATTGTTAACCTCATTTAGTTTTAACGGTGCAACCGTTTTTTCCTACTATTATTTCAGAAAAAAACCGAAAAAGTGAAATTTCTATATATTGTTAATGGTTTTCAGCCTCGACCATTTTCTCTTTTATTTATATATATACTTTGCTTTTCCATTGGTATAATATTTACACTCTTTTTCTATTTTAACATATTTTTCCTTTTAAATCAATACTTTTTAAATTATTTTCTTTCAACTTGTGACTATTCAAATTTAGTACATTTTTGATTTTAAAATCATTAAACTAATTTATTTTTTCTTTGCAATAACATTATATATATGCCAATGTTTAATTTTTCCCAATCCTGTTTTGCCATCTTTTTCAACTTCTTCGAATTTTATTATTTCAAATGAATCTTTAAATAATTCCAATACTTCCTGTTTAGAAAGAAATACCATATCTTGTTTCATCTTAGCCCATGAATCATTTGTTCCAAAAAAGTTTCCTACAAAATATCCGTTCTTCTGAGAAACTATTTATCATTTTACTTTTAAATTCATTAAAATATGCTTTATTACAAAGTGGGATACTAAAATTTGCTACTATTAAATTATTTTTTTGTAATATTACATCTTCAAAACTTTGACTACTAAAACTAAATCTATTCATTTCTTCTTTTTCTAATTTATCAGATATAATTTTTTCTGTATTTTCTTTATCTATAGAAACAACATTCCAACCATTTTTTATTAAATAAATAGTATCTCTTCCTGTTCCACAACCTAAATCAACTGCTTTTCCTGGAGTCACATTCATTTCTATAAATTGCTTTACACTTTGATGTGGCAAAGCATTTTTTGTGTTTTTATAATATTTATTTATATATTTCATTTATTTTATCCTTTCATTAACACTTTTAATAAAAGTACTAAATAATACGCTATGCGTATTACGTCACATAATATTATTACTGGTAAAATTTGTAAATATTTATAATTTTTTATTTTAATTTTAAATTTATTTTATAGATAATTGTTGTATTTTTTATCTTTTGTGTTACAATAATACTATAATTTATAAAAATCAAGGAGAAATTCAAATGAAAAAAATAATTACACCCATTTTGTTTATAGTTATTATACTATTAACAAATTTATCATTCGCTTCTTATAACACCGTTACAATGAGTGTTGTGGAAGAACCTATTTGTACAATTAAAATAGGACAAAATTCAAAATTTGAAAAAAAACTAATATCTAAAGATTTATCAAATAAAGAAGTAACATTACAATTACAAGTTACAAATGAAGAAACTCCAGAAAAGCCAACTGGCGAAATAGTTTTAGTTATTGATAACTCTAACAGTATGAATATAAAAACTAGTTCAGGTGAAAGTAGAGGTAATATAATTAAATCTTCTGCTAAAAAATTAGTTAATACATTATTGAAAGATAATTCTAATTTAAAAATTGGTGCTGTAAGTTTCTCTACATCTCCAGACAAAAATTCAGCAGGACTTATTGAAGTTGGAACTACAAATGATGCAAAAAAATTATGTGATTTAAGTTCAGATGTATCAGCATTATCATCTGCTATTGATGGTATAACATATGTAGCAGACAATGAAGCTTCTTATACAAATTTACAAGCTGGACTAAATTTAGGAAAACAATTATTTACTAATAGTCAAAATAATAAAAATATAATCATTTTAACTGATGGAGTTCCAAATGTAATTTTAAATAGAAATACTATTTTATATGATGAAGATGTAATATCAGCAACAAAATCAGAATATACTTCTCTTGCTTCTTCTAATATAAAACCAATTACTATGCTTACTGGTATAGAAAATGGTGAAGACAAATTGAATAGCACTGATACTTATAATAGTTATATTCAAAAGATATTTGGAACACCACAAAATCCAACAGCCGGAATTTTCTATTATATAAATGATGATCAAATTGAAGAAACTGTTTCACAAGATATTTTAAAATCATTAATGCCACAGTCTAACTCTTTAAAAGACATCACAATAGTTGATTATTTTCCAAAAGAAATAGTTGAAAATTTTGATTTTGCATATGTATCACAAGCAAATATAGGAAATATTTCATCTTCTATTGATACTAAAACAAATTCCATTACATGGACTATACCTGAATTAGCATATGGTCAAACAGCAACTGTTCAATATAAACTTAAACTAAAAGAAAACTATAATAGTAACATTGTTGGTAAAATTTTAAATACAAATCAAAAAGTAGATATTAATTATACTAATATAGATGGTCAAAAAGAAACAAAAACTTCAGACATTTCTCCAAAAATATGTCTCGAAGAACCCCCAGCTATATTACCACATGCAGGTACAGTAGCATTTGTAACCTTTAGCATTATTGTTATATTTGCTTTAGCAATTTCTTTAATTAAATTAATTATTTTGAATAATAATATGAAACAATAAAATTCCAGAAGTCCTAATTATAAAAGAACAAATCGGAAAGCTGTACATCTAAGTTTTATATAATAATTTTTGTTCATTTTATAATTAGGACTTTTTAAATTAATTTAATTCATCTTCTATTTTTAAAAGTCTATTATATTTTGCAATTCTGTCAGTTCTACATGGTGCACCTGTTTTTATTTGTCCACCATTGACTCCAACAACAATGTCTGCAATACTTGTATCTTCTGTTTCTCCTGATCTATGTGAAATAATAGTTCTATATCCGTTATTTTTAGCTATATTTATAGTTTCCAAAGTTTCAGTTAATGTTCCTATTTGATTAGGTTTTATTAATATTGCATTTGCAACATTTTTTTCAATTCCTCTAACTAATCTAGAAGGGTTAGTTACAAACAGGTCATCTCCTACTAATTGAACTTTATTTCCTAATCTTTGTGTTAGAACTTCCCATGTGCTCCATGCTTCCTCAGCTAACCCATCTTCTATTGAAATAATTGGGTATTTTTCACATAATTCTACAATATATTCAACCATTTCTTCTTTAGTCTTTAATTGATTTGTTTTCCAAAATAGGTATCCATCTTTTCCTATTTTTTTAGCTTCTTCCCACATTTCATTACTTGCTACATCTAGTGCTAAAACTACATCTTTACCTGGTTCATATCCTGCCTTTTTTATTGCTTCTACTATAACTTCTAGTGCTTCTTCTTCATCTTTTAAATTTGGAGCAAATCCGCCTTCATCTCCTACAGCAACACTATGCCCAGATTCTTTTAATACTTTTTTTAATGTATGATATATTTCTGCTCCTCTACGTAATCTTTCCTTAAAAGTTATATTACCTATTGGCATAATCATGAATTCTTGTATACTTATATTATTATCTGAATGTTTACCACCATTTAATATATTCATCATTGGAACTGGTAAATTTTTTGCATTAATTCCACCTATATATTCGTATAATTCTATTCCAATGGAATTTGCAGCTGCTTTTGCTACAGCTATTGATACTCCTAGAATACTATTTGCTCCTAAATTTGACTTATTTGGTGTTCCATCTAATTTTATCATTGCCTCATCAATTTTCTTTTGTTCATATACATTCATACCAATTATTTCTTTTGCTATTTTCTTATTTACATTATCTACTGCCTTTTGTACACCTTTTCCTAGATATCTATTTTTTTCTCCATCACGTAATTCTACTGCTTCAAAGCTTCCTGTAGATGCTCCTGATGGCACTGATGCAATTGCTGTTGTTCCATCTTCTAGTGTAACTTCTACTTGTACTGTTGGATTCCCTCTTGAATCTAATATTTCTAATGCATGTATTTTATTAATTTCTAAATAATTTTTCATATAAAATATCACCTTTCCTTACTTTGATATTTTATACTTTATTTCCAAAATTATACATCATATTTTAAATTTAACTGACCTTTTTATTTCTTAATTGCATAGCATATTGAATTGTGGCATCATTTACTTCACCTGATGAAATTCTTGCAATTTCTCTGATTGTTTCTTCTTCATCTAATAGTTTAATATTTGTATTTGTTCTTTCTTCAATAACTTTTTTACTTATAAAATAATTATAGTCTGCAATTGCTGCTATATTTGGTAGATGTGAAATACATAACACTTGATGATTATTTGAAATTGTTTTTAATTTATTTGCAACAGAATTTGCTGCTTTTCCACTTATTCCTGTATCAATTTCATCAAAAATTAAAATTGGCACTTTGTCACTTTTAGCTAATACTTTTTTTATTGCTAACATTACCCTAGACATTTCCCCTCCTGATGCTATTTTTATTAGTTCTTTTTCATCTTCTCCTATATTTGTTGTTATATAAAAATTAACAATGTCTTTTCCATTTTTTAAATATTGTTCTTGATATTTGACTTTTACTTTTATTTTTGCATTTTTCATTTCTAACTCATTTAATTCTTTATTTATTTCTTTTGTTAAGCTTTCTGCTTCCTGTGTTCTTATATTGTTCATTTTAACTGCTAATGCATTCATTTTTTCTTCTATTTTTTGTTGCTCTTCTTTTAATTTTTTGTTATATTCTTCTAAATTTTCTATATGTTTTATTTCTTTTTCTATTTCTTCTTTATATTTTAAAATTTCTTCTATATTATTTCCATATTTCCTTTTTAATGTGTATAACATATTTAATCTTTCTTCTACAAAGCTTCTTTCTTCTTCATCAAAATTTGTATCATTCTTATATTTACTTATATCTCTTGATAATTCTTGCAAATCATAATATATACTTTTTAAATTATTTGATGCTTGTTCATATTTATTATCTATTTCTTCTATTTTTTCTAATGCTCTTATTGCCATACTTATACTATCTATACTATTAGCTCCTATAAGTTCATCTGCTTGTCTCAAATTTTCTGCTATTTTTTCTGCGTTTACTATTTTTTTTCTTTTTTCCTCTAATTCTTCCTCTTCTCCTTTTTGCAAATTTGCTTCTTCTATTTCATCTATTTGATATTTTAGTAAATCTAATTTTCTTTGTCTTTCTTTTTCATCTCCATAATTAACTTTTAATTTTTGCTTTATTTCTTGATACTTTTGATAATGCTTTTCATATTGTTCTTTTTCTTTAGTTATTTTATCTCCAATAAATCCATCTAAATAATTTATATGTGTTTTATTATCTAATAGATTTTGATTATCATTTTGTCCATGAATTTCAATAAATTTAGTCATAAATTCTTTTAATTCATTTACTGTTACCATTCTTCCATTTATTTTACACATATTTTTTCCATTTAAGTTTATTTCTCTTGAAACTATTATATTTCCATCTATTGACATTTCACTTTTAGGTTCATACATACATATTTCTACAAATGAATTTGTTTCCCCTTTTCTTATCATTTCTTTTGAAAATCTTCCACCTGATATTATTTGTAAAGAGTCTATTATTAAAGTTTTTCCTGCTCCTGTTTCCCCTGTTAATACATTTAATCCTTTATTAAAGTCAATATTTAAATCTTCTATTATTCCTATATTTTTTATATGTAATGTTGTTATCATTTTTTATCCTCCTATATACTAAAAAAATGTTCGCTTTTATTGTATCTCTAATTTTATAAATTGTCAATACTTTTTACGAACATTTTTTCTTTTAAATAAACTCTTGCCAAACTAGATTAGCAAAATCAATACCTTTATAAGTAAGTTTAATTATATCACCATCAATAGTTATAAGTTTATCATTCACCAATTTTTCAAGTTCTTTCCTAAATACATATATTGGATTATCGGTAAATCTTTGTTTAAATTCTTGAATACTTACACCATCTATTTTTCTTAAACCTAAAAGCATAAATTCTTTTTTCTTATCTTCTATTTGCTGTTTTTCATTTATATAATAAACTTCTTTATTATTAATTTCATTCATATTATCTATATATTTTTCTAAATCACTTGTATTGCAATATCTAATATTATTTAAATATGAGTGAGCAGCTACCCCTATTCCTATGTATTCATTCTGGTTCCAACAATTAAGATTATGTTTTGATTCATATCCTTCTTTTGCATAATTTGATATTTCATAATGTTTATATCCATTAAGTTCTAATGTATTTTTTACATACCAGTACATATTTCTTTCAATCTCTTCTTTTGGTAAATTTAATTTTCCTTTTGAAATCATTTTTTCTATTTTAGTATTTTCTTCTATTATTAATGAATATACACTTATATGATTTAAGTTTAATGATATTAATTCTTGTAAGCTATCTTTCACATCTTGAATTGTTTGGTTTGGAAGACCTATCATTAAATCTACATTTACATTTTTAAATCCTGTTTTTTTAACAATTTTATATGTTTCAAAAAATTCTTCTTTTGTGTGAATTCTACCTATCTGTTTCAACAATGTATTATTTGTAGTTTGTAATCCTATACTTACTCTGTTTATACCCGCTTTTATATAATCTTCTAATTTTTGCTTTGTTACTGTACCTGGATTTAATTCAATTGTTATTTCAATATTATTAAAACTAGTTTTATTATTAACTAGTTTTTCTCTTAATTTATTTAAAATTTTTACAATATATTTACTATTTATACTAGATGGAGTTCCTCCTCCTATGTATATTGTTGTAACATTATAATCATCTACTATATAGCTATCTATTTCTTTTTCGATACTTTCAATATATTTTTCAATTATATTCTCTTTATTCTCATAAGATACAAAATCGCAATAATAACACTTTCTTTTACAAAATGGTATATGAATATATATACCTAGTTCATTATATTTCATCTGCTATCTCCATTATTTTCTTTAATCTATAATTTACTCCTGATTTTCCCACTGGATTTTTTAATAATTTTCCTAAATCTACTAGTGAAGTTTCCGGGTTTTCTAATCTTAATTCAGCTATCTCTTTCAAATTATCATCTAGTTTGTTAAACATTCCTTTTTCTTTTAATTTTTGAATTGCTGCAATTTGCTCAACAGAAGCATTTATAGTTTTATTCAAATTTGCAGTCTCGCAATTAACAATACGATTCACTTTTCCTCTCATTTCTCTTTGAATACGAATGTCTTCAAATTGCATTACTGCTCTATTTGCTCCTATTGCTGCTAATATTTTAGAAATTTCTTCTCCTTCTTTTATATAAATATAATATTTATTTTTAACATTCATTCTTTTTGCTCTTATACCTAACTTTTCTAAAATGTTTATTCCTAATTCTAGATTTTCACTACTAGAAAATGTTATTTCTAAATGATATTTATTTTCTGGATTATTTATTGAACCAGATCCTAAATACATTCCTCTTACAATTGCTCTTAAGTAATCTTGATTTTTAATGTTTTTTTCTACTATTATTATCTTATCATTTTCTATTTTAACAATTAACTCTATTTCTTTTTTCTTAACTTGAATTATAAATATTTTTCCACTAACATCTATATTATGGTTGATATTTAAATTTGATAATAGTTTAGAAAATCTATTAATATTATAATCACTTTCTGTTGTATACTCTATATCTTTTTGTTTTATATTAATATTTCCAGATAGTAAATATCCTATTAATTCATATTTTACTAATTCTTTATTTGATAAGTTCTTCAGGCTATTCAATTCTTGCTTTATATCTGATGAAAATGACATATTTTCTCCTTTATAATTTTGTTACTACTATTCTATCTTTTCCATTTAAGTCTTCTTTTGAATATGTATTTCTATATACTTCTGCTTTTTCTATTAGCTTAATTACTTCTTCTTTTTGGTCATATCCTATTTCCAAACATAGATATCCTCTATATTTTAAGTATTCATATGCTTGATTTATTATTCTTTTATAAAAGTCTAATCCATCTATTCCTCCATCTAAAGCTATGTATGGTTCTTTTTGCACTTCTTTATCTAATCTCTTTATTATATTTCTTTTTATATATGGAGGATTTGAAACAATTATATCGTATTTCTCTTTTGATAAATTATTAAATAAGTCTGATTTTATAAATGTAATCTGATTTTCTACCTTATTTATTTTCACATTCTTTTTTGCAACATTCAATGCTCTTGAACTAACATCAATAGCTGTTATTTTACTA
>CANTHA010000071.1 GCA_947653375.1 uncultured Clostridium sp.
GTATTTTAATATATATTATAACTTTTAGATAAATCATAATTTCAAAAGTTATATAAATCATAATTTGAATAATTTTACTTAAACTTTAATATTTTTTATACATAAGCAAAGGATAGAATTAGACATTGTCTTCTTCTATCCTTTATCTGTTTAATTAATGATTTTAACATAATAATCAACAAAGTCAGCATGTATAAGCAAACTTTCATCTGGTAGCAATAGATTTAACCTAAACATATGTCTGCTATAATCAATAGCATAGTTGTTAATTCCATCACTAGTTTTCCATACTCCATTAGTTTTGGTATAGCATCTTGCACCATAGATGTTGTAGCATTCTCCAAAGTCATATTGATGATGAAGATCTTTGTAAACTCTTATAATACAATTTGCTTCAAACGGTGAACATCTTTTTACTTTTGCAAAACCTGCATTCTTAATGTTTTCAAACATTGTTTTAAGAATCTCCCCAAACTGTGGAATCTCAAATTCTATTTCCTTTCCACCACATTGGTAATATGGTTTTCCGTTTTTCTCGCTGTCTGAATATGCAAGTATACTTATTCTCCGTATTGCATATTTTTGTTGTTTTGTTAATTTCATTTTTCTACCTCCTTTAATTTTGCTCGGAGGTATTCCCTCCGAGAATTACAAAAACTTCCCTTCGGGTTCTATATTAAATATTAATTATTGTAACATGATTTTCATAATATTGCAATACTAACCAATGTAATCGCTTAAAAAATGGTCATATAGACGATTTCATAAAATAATTTTATTTTTTAATAAATATCATTACTATTTAGCTTCTTGTGTTCATTTCACTCGATAAGAATTTGTAATGTTGTAAAATGAGCCTCTTTCACTCAGGCCAAATCTCTATATAGTTATATTACTTTTGAATAAAATGACGAATGTGACATGAAAGGACTGTAGAAAATTTTAATAAAATCAATTAGGGAATCTCATTTTTTATGAGGGCGCTGATTGATTTTATTTAGATTTTTTAAGTCCTGTATTAAACCGAGGAATGCAATGAAAAAGTAATATAACTATATAGAAATTTTCCGTGAACATTACTCATTTTACAGCAAAACAAATTCTAAATCTTGTTACATTCAAATATCAACTAAATAGTAATGATATTATTAAAAAATCAAAAAAGGTACACTATCTATATGACCATTTTTAACTATTGCTATATAACATAACTTTTTATTATTTCTCTCCATATAATTTTTCAAGTACAATTATAAACATTGCATGTGACCATCCAAGCCCCATAATCCAATTTGGTTTTAAAGTTTCATTATTTATTTGTTCTGCTAAAAAATAATGTTTTCCCACTGTCTTTATTACAAAATCAAAAGTCTCTTTTGCTTTTTTCTTTTCACCACTTTCCAAATAATATAATGTCATCCAAAGATTAGCAATAGGCCATGGATTACCATTCATATAATGGTCTTGTTCAAATCTTTGATACCCACCTGTATATGTTCTTAAAGTCAAATTTATCTTTTCAATTGTATTTTTTATCTTTTTCTCCTTTTGCTTAAAAATATGAAATGGAGTAACAATTCCTAAAATACTTATATCCATCTTCTTATCTTCAATATTTCTTACATATGAATTTTTAGTTTCATCAAATAAATTTTTATTTATATATTTTTTTATTTCAAGTTGTAATTTTTCTAATTGTTTTTTATTTTTCAAAACCTTCTCTTCTTTAAGACGATTATTTTCAAATTCAGATACATTTTTCCCAAGTACTGAATATATATTTAAAAGACTATCAAATGCTGAATAAATTGAAGCTAAAGAATATAAATGTATTCCTTCATTCATTTCCCATAAGTCATAACTTACATGATATTTATGTATTCCATTTACTGTATTTTCATTTTCTATTTGTTCTTGTACTTTATCTTTATCTTGTTGTTCTATTCCTTCTATATTTAACCAGTCTTTTACATATTTTTTCAGAAAATCAACTGCCTTCTCACACATTTGTAAATTATCTTTTAAAAACTTTTCAGAATTAGTATATTTATAATGTTCATAAACTCCATAAACAACACTTGCTGTTTCATCTATTTGGTATCCCCAACATGGTGCTAATTTTCCGTCTGTATAAAATCTTTGCTCCCACATTCCATTTTTACTTTGAGTTGATTTGCAAAACTTTTTATAGAATTTTTCTGTTTCTTTATTCATTTTTAAAATATCAAAAGCTTTAGTCATAAAAACAGCATCTCTAGGCCAACAATATGCATATCTTCCACATTTTGTAAAACCTTCATCTATTTCTGGTGATGCAATAATTCCACCTGTTTCAGAATTTGTTAATAATGGAAATAGTAAAATACTCCTTTTATATATTTCATATATTCTTTCATCATAATTATTTTGAGTTTCTTTTAAGTTTAAACCATTATGAGACTTTAAGTATTTTCTCCAATAAGATTTAGTATCAATATACTCTTTATTTATATCTATTCTTTCTATTCTATCAATTTCGCTTTCTATATCTGATATATTTTTATTTTCATCAATAGTAATATATATATCTAACATTTTCTTTTCACTTGGTTTAATTGTATTTAAATCAAAACAAATGCTAGTATCTTTTGACATTCCTATATAATCTTTATCTTGTATTTCTCCTCTTTTTATTGTATCATAACTACCATTAATTTGATGTTTATCTATTTTCTTTCCTTTTGCAAATGTTGAAACAACAAAATCATGTGCATATTGCATCATGCCATTATCAATAACTTTACATCCAACCACATTATTTTGATCTGATAATAATTCAGAATGAATATAAAATCTAGTATTTAAATCAATTTTACTATCATTTAAGAAAACATATCGTTTCACTAATACATTTTCTTTTATCATAATAAAATCAGTTTGAAGAATTTTCAAATTAAAATACGTATTTGTAATTTCGGTATTTAAAACATTTGTATCTGTATCATAATATTGTCTATAAACATTATTAATATCATCATGTAAATAAATTAAGTCTGATGTGTTTATTGTAACTCCTGTATGAAAAAAATTTACATATTGTTTATTATCTTTACTTGGAAAGTACATTCTTAATAATTCACCTTTTCCAGTAAAAGTTGCTATCATATTTTTATTACCTATTATTGCTTCATTATAGTATTTATTTTGCATCTTATCTTTCTCCTTTGTTATTAATAATTTTATTATATAGTAATATTTTACATATTGCTTAAGTTATCCTTCTATTACATTTATTATTTGCTTTTCTAAATCCTTAATTTTTTCGTTTATTACAAATATGTCTTTATCTGTTAAATTTTCATCTAATACATCTTGTCTTACATAACTATCCATATCTTTCATTTCATCTTGCAATCTTTCCAAACGTGCTATTATTTCTGTTCTTATTGTTTTAGTTACTTTTCTTTCTATTTTATTTACCATTTCTATTTTATCATTTAATTCATAAGTTTCTCCATATTCTGGTACTGTAACTGGTATTTGTGTTTCTTTCTGTATTTTTTCTTCAAATATTTCTTGTGAATTTGGTTCTCCATGAACTACAAATATATGCTTTGGCTTATTTATAAATGAATATATAAAATTCATTAATCCTTCTTGATCTGCGTGTCCTGAATATCCTTCTATATATTCTACTCTAGCATTAACTGCTATTTCTTCACCAAATATCTTTACTGTTTTTTCCCCATTAACTATTTTATATCCTAGTGTCCCTGGTGCTTGGTATCCAACAAATAAGATTGTAGAGTTTGGATTCCATAAATTATGTTTTAAATGATGTTTAATTCTTCCTACTTCACACATTCCACTTGCAGATATTATTATACTTGGTGTATTATCTTCATTTAAAGCTTTAGACTCATCTGCTGTTTTTGTAAATTTTAACCCAGGAAATTCAAGTGGATTATCTCCTTGAGAAATTTGAGCTTGTGTTTCATCATCAAAAAGGTTCATATTTTCTCTAAAAACTTCTGTTGCAGAAATTGCTAAAGGACTATCAACATATACTGCTGCTTTCATTAATGTTTTATATTTTCTCTTGAATTCTTCATCATCTATAATATCTTTTAATTTATTTAGTTCATATAATATTTCTTGTGTTCTACCTACTGCAAAAGATGGTATAACTACTGTTCCTTCTCTATCTAATGTTTCTGAAACTATATTTAAAAACATTTCAGCTTTTTCTTCGTTTTTTAAATGCATTCTACTTCCATATGTTGATTCCATAACTAAATAATCTGCATTTTCTATCATAGTTGGAGAATCTAATAATGGTATATCATTATTTCCAATATCTCCTGTAAATACTGTTTTTGTTTCTTTTTCTCCTTCTTTTACCCAAATTTCAATAATACTAGATCCTAGCATATGTCCAGCATCATTGTATCTAACACTTATTTCTGGTGTAATTTGTATAATTTCATCATATTGAACTGGCTCAAAAATTTCTAAACAACGCACAGCATCTTCTGCTGTATATAAAGGCAACTTTTCACTTTCACCTTTTCTTAACCTTTTTTTATTTTTCCATTCATTTTCCATTTCTTGAATATGACCACTATCTGGTAACATTAATGCACACAAATCACATGTAGCTTTATGTGCATATATCTTATTTCTAAATCCCTCATTATATAATTTAGGAATTCTTCCTGAATGGTCTATATGTGCATGTGTTAGCAACATAAAATCAATTTCAGTTGGATTAAATGGAAAATCTTCATTATTTAATTCTTCTAATTTAGAATTTCCCTGCCACATACCACAATCTACTAAAAATTTTTTACCTGCTGCTTCAACTAAAAAGTTTGAACCTGTTACAGTTTTAGTTGCTCCTAAAAAAGTTATTTTCATTATATTCCTCCTATTTATTTAATATTAAATAAATATTTTTACTTTTTTATTAAATAATATTTCTAACTTTCTTTTGTTTTCTACATATATTTCTTGTTTTTCTTCAAAAACATTATCATCAAATATTTGTACAAAATATTTATCTTTTTCTCTTGTAACTTTTACATATAATTCTTCTAAATTTATAACTCTGTTGTAAAAAATATTTTTCACAATTTGATAATTTGTTTCCTCATCTTTTGAAAAAATATTTATTACTTTAAACTTCCCTGCTTTTTTTATTATTGTTCTCTGTATTAAGTCTAATTCTTCTTTTAAATATGATATTTCAAAAATTTGCTTATTTTCATTAAATAATAACACATTGTAATATCTGAATTCATAAATTGCTTTTAGCATTTCCTGTTTTGTTTTTATATTTTCTATTTTTAATTTATAGCATTTTAAAAATTCTTTTTGTAATTTAATTAATCCAATATTTATATCTTTATCTAAATTTTCTGTATTTAATAATTTTAGATATTTATCTTTATTTATTAAGCTATTTCTATATTGTATATAATTGTTTGGTAATAGTAATTCATTTGTTTTCTCTAATTCTTTTATTTTTTCTTCTTTTTCTTGTTGTAATTTTTCAGAAAAAATTTTTATACTAAATATCTTTTCTCCTATAGGTAAATTTTCATTTCTTTTTATATATTCAACTTGCAACATTTCTTTATTTGTTAATGTTTCATCTATTATTTT
Source organism: uncultured Clostridium sp. (assembly GCA_947653375.1). Classification (GTDB taxonomy): domain Bacteria; phylum Bacillota; class Clostridia; order TANB77; family CAG-508; genus CAG-269. Next base: position 5,644 of record CANTHA010000071.1, read on the forward strand.
TATCTCATTAACTAATTTATTCTTTTTATCTGTCATATTTTGTATAAATATATTACTATTAGTTATGTTGTATATTTGTGTTTCAATATCATTTTTTAGTTTTGTCATCCTAATTTTTTCATTTATATCATATCTTGCTTCAATTAATACTGACAAACCTTCTAATATTGAACAAAACTTTATTTGCTCTTCTTTTCCATATAAATTTTGAAATTTTTCTTTAAATAATTCCATGTAATCTATAATAAATTCATTATTATTTTTCCAAGTATTTAAAAAATTTTGCCCTACTAAAATTCTAATATTCTGATATATCAAATTATGTGATATACTTTCTATTTCTCGCGGAATTGTAGTCCATGAATACCCATTAAAGTCTCTTATTGGTTCAACTGCATTAATATTATGACCTACATTAATTAAATTTGATAATGTTTGATTTATTAAAAAATAATCATCTTTTACTATTTTTTCATTATTGTTTATTTTATTTATACAGTATAATAATTTTCTTTCCATTGGATAACATATTATTCTTTTTTTATTTTTTTCTACTAAAAATGTTCTTTTGCCTATTATTTTACTTTCTTCTGAATTAGGCTGTACAAGTTTTATTGTTTCACAATTTTGTTTTATACTTTCTATAATATTTTCTATAAATTTTTCTTTTGGCTCTACATCTTGCTTCACTTTTGCATAATCTCTATATGCTGTCTCCACTTTATATAAAATACTAAGGAGAAGATTTTTTACATTTTCTTTAAAATATTTTTTTTCTAAAATTGTTTCTAATTCATTATTATAATCTTTCTTTACAATTTTATCAAAAAATTTATCATTTTTCTTTTGCAAATTTCTTCTCCTTCCATATTAATTTATTCAGTTGTGCTTTCTTCTGATGTTCCCATTTTTAGTTCTTCCCATCTTTCTTTTGTCATAAGTACTTCTCTTGGTTTACTTCCTTGATAACCAGAAATCACTCCTCTTTCTTCCATTTGGTCTATAATTCTTCCAGCTCTTGCATAGCCTACTTTGAATCTTCTTTGTATGAATGATGTAGAAGCTTGTCCTGTTTCTACAACAGTCTGTATTGCATCCATTAAAAATGGATCTGTATCGTCTTCTTCACCTTCTGCTGCAATTTCTTTATCTGTTTTATTACCATTTTCTATTGTTTCTAATATATCTTCACTATATGTAGCTGTTCCATTTGATTTAATAAAGTCTACTATTTTTTCAACTTCATCATCTGTTACAAATGCTCCTTGAACTCTTGAAGGTTTAGGTGCTCCTGAAGGGAAGAATAACATATCTCCTTTTCCTAATAATTTTTCTGCTCCTACACTATCTAATATTGTTCTAGAATCAACTTGTGAAGATACTGCAAATGCAATTCTTGAAGGTACATTTGCTTTTATTAGTCCTGTTATAACATCAACAGAAGGTCTTTGTGTTGCAATTACTAAATGCATACCTGCAGCTCTGGCCTTTTGTGCTAATCTACAAATTGCATCTTCAACATCATTTTTAGCTACCATCATTAAGTCTGCTAACTCGTCTATAATTATAACTATTTGTGGCAATTTACCAGCTTCATTATCTTTTTCAATTGCTTTATTATATCCTTTTAAATCACGTACTCCTTTACCTGCAAATTTAGCATATCTTTCATCCATTTCTTGAACAGCCCATGCAAGTGCACCAGCAGCTTTTTTTGGATCTGTTACTACTGGAATTAATAAATGTGGTATTCCATTATAAACAGATAATTCTACTACTTTTGGATCAACCATTACAAATTTTACTTCACTTGGTTTAGCATGATATATAATACTTGTTATTATAGTATTTATACACACACTTTTTCCTGACCCTGTAGATCCAGCAATTAAAACATGTGGCATTTTTGCAATATCTGCTAATTGAATATTTCCTGCTACATCTTTTCCAAGTGCTATACTTAATTTTGATTCATTAGTTATAAATTCTTTACTATCTAATACTTCTCTTAAATGTACTGCTTCTTTTTGCTTATTAGGTACTTCTATACCTACTGCTTGTTTTCCTGGTATAGGAGCTTCTATTCTTATTGTTTCTGCTGCTAAATTTAATGCTATATCATCTGCTAAATTAGCAATTTTACTAACACGTACTCCTTCTGCTGGTTTTAATTCATATCTTGTAATTGCTGGTCCTACTGAAACATTTTCTACTCTTGCAGAAACTCCAAAACTGTATAGTGTTTTTTGCAGTTTTGTTGCAGTATCAGTTAGACTTTTAGCTCCTCCTTTTATAGTTCTTTTTGTTCCTTTACTTAATATTTCAATTGGAGGATACTCATAATGCTCATCTTCTACAGTTACTCCATGTTCTAATTGTAATACTTCCTTTTTCTTATCTTCTTTTTGTTCTTCTTCTTGCTTAAATAAATTATTTTCTAATACATCTGGTTGCACATCATCTTGAAACATATTCTTCTTTTTATTTTTATTTTCTTTTGTTAATGGTTCTAAATCTTCACCACTATGATCATATTTTT
>CANTHA010000072.1 GCA_947653375.1 uncultured Clostridium sp.
TTATTATGTTAGTTAAAGCAACAGACAAATATGAAAAATTAAATTTAAAAGACAATGAACTAGGAAGAATACCAAAAGAAGGAGAAGAGTTTGAAGTATCAAAAGAAAGATATAAAATATTAACACAGACTAATAAATTTAATGAAGTTTTTGTAGAAAAGATAAAAAAAACAGAAGAGGTTGAAACAGCAATCAAAAAAGTAAAAACAGAAAAAGCAGTAAAGAAAACAACAAATAAAAAGACAACAAAGAAAGCTAAATAGTTATGATATACAGAGATAATCCAGAGATAGCAAAGAAATATAAAAGTAAAAAATGGCAGAAGTTTAGACATATTTATTTTATATCTGTAAATGCATTGTGTGAGAGATGTTTGAAAAATCGGAATAATAAAACCTGCAGAAATATTACATCACACAATCTATATAACAGACAAGAACTATCAAGATGATAATATATTTTATAATGTAGATAATGTAGAAGCAGTATGCCAAGAATGTCACAACAAAGAACATTTTGCAATTAAAGAGGAATATAGTTTTGATGAGAATGGAGATTTGATTAAGTATGAATGATAATAAATTATATGAACAAGCAAGAAACAGAGTACAAAGAAATACAAAAAGAAGAGGTATAAGTGATAGAGATATTATCCTAGAATTAGAAAAAGAACTAAGGAACTATAGATCAATATAACAACTTACACATAAAAAAGATTTAGGACTAAACAAACAATTTGAAATAGAAATAAATGAAGAAGATTATTTAATTAAATATAATAAAAATACAATAGAGTTAAATGCATATTTAAATAAATTGATAAATGAAAAGGATAAAATAATGGTAGGCAAAGATAAAGAATTTAGAATAATAAATAAAACTAGAGATATAATAAAATACTTATCTTCTGATTAGACAAGATATCCCCCATATTTATACAAAAATAAACATTATGGGAGAACGGTGGGTGGGGGTTCGAAAAATACACAGATTAATTTGCGTGAGGGGTGTAGTATAAGGAGGTGTAGATATGGAAGAAGAAAAAGTAGATTTACGCGAAAAATTAACAGGACAAGCACTTATAGATAAAAACAAAAAAATAAGAAAAGAAACTCAAAAATTAAAAAAACTGTTTAAAGATTTACCAGATAATAAAAAGAAAATGGCAGAAAAATTAATTGAGAATGCTTCTTTTATGTCTATAACACTTGATGAACTTAAAGAAGATATAAAAGTATATGGTGTAAAAGAAACTTACGTAAATGGAAAAGATCAGTTTGGATTTAAAGAATCTATAGAAAGTAAGACGTATAATACAATGGTAAAAAACTATATGAATATAATAAAACAATTAAATGATATGTTGCCAGAAGAAAAAAAGATTGATGAGGATGATGAATTTGAGCGATTCAATGGTTCTTTATGACATATATAGAAGAATATTATCAATTTCTGCTTAAAAATCCAGATAAAGCATCACATAAAATTTTAATAACGTATAAGAAACTTGTAAAAGATATTTATAATTCAAAACAGGTTTCTTTTTTTAATGAAATAACAGAAGAAAACGAAATACATGAATACATTTTTGATGAAAAAAAGGGAAATAGACCAATTGAATTTATAGAAAAATTTTGCAAACATTCGAAAGGAAAATGGGCAGGAAAGCCCGTTATACTAGAACTTTGGCAAAAAGCATTTATACAAGCGTTGTTTGGTTTTGTAGATAAAGAAACAGGATTGAGAAAATATAAAAAAGGAATTTTATTAGTAGGAAGAAAAAATGGAAAGTCTACACTAGATGCAGGATTGGGCAATTATATGCTTACATCAGCAGGAGAATGTGGAGCAGAAATTTATTCAGTTGCTACTAAAAAAGATCAAGCAAAAGTTGTTTGGGAAGAAGCAAAAAGAATGATTAAGAAAAGTCCAGTTTTAGCAAAACGTATAAGAACTTTAGTTAATGGATTATTTTTTGATAAAACAGAAAGTTTTTTCAAAGCTCTTGCTAGTGATTCTAATTCATTAGATGGTTTAAATGCTTTCTTTGTAATTGCTGATGAAATTCATGCTTGGAAGGATAAGAATTTATTAGATGTTACTTATGACTCTATGTCTGCGAGAGAAGAACCATTATATTTAGAAACTTCAACAATGGGAACAATTAGAGAGAGTGTTTTTGATAATGAATATGAATATGCATCATCAATAATTGATGGATACCAAGAAATAGAAGGTGGAATTACAGATGAAACAGTATTAGCAATAATATATGAATTAGATAATCAAAATGAATGGCAAGATGAAAAGAAATGGTATAAAGCAAATCCACGGACTTGGAACAATTAAAAATATAAAAGACTTACGAGATAAAATAAATAGAGCAAAAAACAAACCAACTGAATTAACAAACTTACTTTGTAAGGACTTTAATATTAGACAAAATGACCAAGACAAATGGATTACATTCGATATTGCAACTAATAAAAATACATATAACATAAAAGATTTATTTGATACTTATGCAATTGGTGGAGTTGACTTATCTAGTACAACAGATTTAACTTGTGCAACTTTATTAATTATTAAAAATAGTAAAAAATATGTTATACAACAGTATTTTATAGCAAGTGAAAGGATCGAATTTAAAATAAAAGATGACAAAATACCATATGATAAATGGGAAAAGCGAGGGCTAGTTACAATCTGTGAAGGTGCAAAAGTAAATTATAGCGATGTAACGCAATGGTTTTTAAAAATGCACAACGAATATGATATTAGTGCATTATGGATTGGATATGATCCGTGGAACACGCAATATTGGGTCGAAGAAATGAAGCAACAAGGTTTTGAAATGGTAGAAGTACGACAAGGAGCAAAAACAATGTCTAATCCGATGAAACAGTTAGAAGCTGACTTAATAGAAAAGAATGTTAATTATAATAATAATCCAATTTTAAAATGGTGTCTATGCAATACAGCAGTAAAAAGAGATGACAATGACAATATAAAACCTGTCAAGGGTCAAAAACAAAGAGCAAGAATAGACGGCACAGTAAGTTTAATAATAGCTTACTGTGTTTTATTTGATAAAATGAATGAATATCTAGCATTGCAGGAGGAATGAAATGAAAGAAAAAAGGAATTTGTTTCAAACAATTTTTGGAAACAAAAAAGAAAAAGTAAATGTATCTAAAACAAGACTAGAAATGTTAAATAGTTATAACGCACAATTTACAACGTTAAATAACAATACTTATGACAGCAAAGTAGCAAGGCAATGTATAGATAGAATTGCAACGCATTGTGCGAAACTAATTCCAAAGCACATACAAGATACTATAACTAACAACATAAAAGGAGATATAAATTTTTTATTGCAAAACGAACCAAATCTAATTATGTCGAGATTTGATTTTATTTATAAAACAATATCTATGTTATACACAGATTCTAATGCATTTGTTTATATAGCAAAAGACAAAGAAGGATTTATAACAGGATTTTATCCAATTTTAGCAATGGATTATGATTTATTACAAGATGCAACAGGAAATATATATTTACAATTTCAGTTCGTTAACGGTAAAAAATATACTTTACCGTATCTTGAATTAATACATTTAAGACTATTCTATAACAAACACGATATATTCGGAAGCAACAATAAAATATTAAAAACAGACTTAGAAACAGCACATACCGCTTCGGAAGGAATAAAAAACGCAATAAGAACAACTAACAATCTAAAAGGTATTCTTAAATATACAAATGCAATGCTAAAAGAAAAGGACATAAAAACTAATAAAGAAAATTTTGTAAACGACTTTCTTAATTTAGAAAACGAAAGCGGAATTGCAGCGCTAGACGGAAAAGCAGAGTTTCAAGAGGTTAATCTAAAACCGATTACATTAGATAAAGAGCAATTAGCACAAGTAAATTACAATATTTTTGACTATTATGGAATATCAGAAAAAATTGTAAGAAATGATTTTACAGAAGAGGAATGGAACGCATTTTTTGAAGGTGTGATAGAAGCAAGAGCAATGCAAATGAGTGATGCTTTTACTAACAAAATATTTAGTTATAAAGCAAGAAAAGAAGGTCACAAGATTGTATTTACAGCAAACAGATTACAATATGCAAGTTTAAGCACTAAAACGAAATTGTTGCAAGTAATAGCACCATTTGGAATGGTAAAAAAGGACGAAGGAAGAGAGATACTAGATTTACCGCCACTTGGAGGAGAAGAAGGCGAAAAAATACTACAAAGCTTAAACAATATAGATAGTTCGATAGCAAATAGTTATCAAGGAGGAGAAAAAGATGGAAAAAGCGATTAAAGAACTAAGAATAACAGAGTTAAGAGCATTAGAAAACAGCGAGGATATGATAGTAGAAGGATATGCGGTTGTTTTTGATAGCATTACTGATTTAGGATGGTGTAAAGAGGTAATTGATAGAAATGCTTTCAATAATTGCAATATGCAGGATTGTGTTATGAAATACAATCATAATGATAATTGCTTAATCTTAGCTAGAACAAGAAATAATAGTTTAGAATTAATAGTAGATGACAAAGGACTAAAAATAAGGGCAAGATTAATTGATACTACAAACAATAAAGATATTTATAAAATGATACAAGCAGGATTATTAGATAAAATGAGCTTTGCTTTTACAACACAAAAAGAAGAATGGGACTATGAAACAGACACAAGAAAAATATTAGAAATAGACAGGTTATTTGATGTGTCTGTGGTTGATATTCCTGCGTACGATACAACAGAAATTTATGCAAGAAATAAGGAAAAATTCGAAAAAGAAAAGGAAAATTACCAAAAAATCAAATTAGAAAAAGAAAGATTAAAATTAACATTAAGTTTATAATCTCGAACGAGAAGCGGTGGTAGAACTGCTTCTTTTTTAGTTGGTAGAAACTAAATAGAGTTTTATAGAAGCGGTGGTAGAACTGCTAAAAAATATAAGGAGGATTTAAAAATGACTATAAAAGAAATTGAAAAAAGAAAAAAAGAACTTTTAGAAAAAATAGCAGAGGCTAAAACACAAGAAGAACTTACAGAGTTAAGAAATGAAGTTGAAGCTATAAACAAAGAAGTTCCAGAGCAAGAAGAACAAAAACAAGAAGAAAAAAACGGAGAAATAAGCCGTGAAGAGGAGAGAAAGTTAATAGCTGACACTCAAGAATTAGAAAAAAGAAACAAAGCAGTTTCAAATTTAACAAAAATAGGAGGAAAAGAAGAAATGAGAAAAGAAGAAAGAAAATTTACAACAGCTGACAAAGAGTACAGAAATGCTTGGGCAAAAACATTAATGGGAGTTAAACTAGACGAAATAGAGAAAAGAGCATTAGGAGATGCTATAGGAACTACAGCAACAACTTTTGTAGCAAGTACAGAAAGTACAGCAGGAGTAAATAACTTAGGTCTATTAATTCCAGATAGTGTAAGAATGGATTGGATGCAAATTATAGAAGATGAATCACCAATTTATAGAGATATAACAAAATTAAACGTAAACGGAAATATCGATTTACCATATCTATTTGCAGCAGACGACGCAGAATGGTATGCAGAAACAACATCTACAAAAAATGAAGGACAAGAGTATAAAAACTTAAAATTAACAGGACATGAATTAGCAAAAGCTATTGAAATTACTTGGAAAGCAGAAACTATGACAGTAGAAGGATTTATTGCATTCTTATTGCAAGAATTAAATAAAAAAATGAATACTGCTTTAATTAATGCAGTTATTTATGGGGACGGTTCAGATAAACCAACAGGAATTGCAAATGGCTTAACAGCTAAAACAAATGCAAATGCAATTGACCTAATTAAAACTTTACTTGGAGAGTTATCTAACGAAGATAGAGTAGGTGCAAAAGTATATGTCGCAAATGATATAGCAGATAATATTGCTTTTTATAAAGATGCTAATGGAAACTATCCATATTTAGTAGCTGGATTAGGAAGAGCAAATGGAACAGCCATTGAAGCAGACCCATTTTTAAATGCAGGAGATATAGTTGTAGGTAATGCTAAAAATTACATTTTAAACTTTAATGAGAATTTAAGAGTAGATAGAGAAGTAAAAGTACAACCAAGAAGAGTAGTTTATGGTGGATATTTAGTAGCAGATGGAAATAAAAAACCAAATGCATTTGCTTATGGACAAGTAAAAGAAGCAACAAAGACAGAAAAAGGAGTATAAAAGTAGGAGGACTATATGGAAAATTTAATTAATTTAGTTAAACAATGTTTAAGTATTGTAGAAACAGCAACACTTAAAGATAAAGAAATAGTAATGTTAATAAAAGCAGGAATAGCAGATTTAAAAAGACAAAATATAAAAGCCACAGAAGATACTGAAGATAGTCTCATAAAATCTGCTATTGTTATGTTTGTTAAATCGCATTTTGGAAGTATAGACATAAAAGAAAAAGAACAAGCACAAAAAACATATAGTCTTCTTTGCAATAATTTAAGTTTGAGTTCAGAATACAAAAAGCAAAAAAGAGGAGGTAGATAACAATGCGTGATATAAGTTGCAAGTTGTTATCTACAACTTTAAAAATTAATGAAATTGGAGTACAAAAAAAAGAAACTATTGAAGTAGAAATACCATTAATAAAAGTAGAAGATGTGTATGCTAATGAATATTATAAAGCTAATCAACAAGGATACAAGCCAAGTTTAAGATTAAAAATAAGTAATTTAAACTACGATAATCAATCAGAATTAATATATATGAATGAAACATACAGTATAATTCGTACACAAGAAGTAACAGCAGATGAGCTTGTACTGATTTGTGAAAGGAAAATAAGAAATGTCAAAAACAATAAAAGTTGATGATTTATCTAAACAAATATTAAAAGCATTAGAAAGCTATTCTGATGATATTTCTGAAGTAGTTGAAGAAGTTTCCAATAAAATTGGAAAAGAAGCAGTAAATGAAATACAACAAACATCTCCAAAAAAACGAGGAAGTTATGCAAAAGGTTGGAAGCTAAAAAAGGATAAATTAGGAAAAGGTAGATATTCTGTAAAAATTTATAATAAAACAGATTATCAATTAACACATTTAATTGAATTTGGACATGCTACAAGAAATGGAAAAAGAACAAAAGCTATTCCTCACATAAGACCAGTCGAAAAAAAATATTCAGAAAAGTATGAAAAAGAATTAAAAAGAAAAATGGGGGGTATGAAATGACATTAGAAGAATTAAAAACAAGAAGTGAAGAACTAGGCTTTAAGTATGTTTATGGAGAATTTAAAGAAACTGTAGATACTCCACATTTAGCATCTGTAGCAGTTACTACAGATAATTTTATGGCAGATAATAAAGTTTATAAAAAAAGAACTCAAATTAAGTTGGATTACACTTATAGTGATAAAGATGAGAAAGAACAAAACAAAATAGAAGATGAAATTTTAAGCGATATTGCTTGGAATAAAACAGATGAAACTTACTTATCAGACGAAAAAGTCTGGCAAGTGAGTTATTTTTTTGAAATTTAAAGAAAGAGGGTAAAAATATGAAAAACAAAGTAAAATTTGGATTAAGCAATGTACATGTTGCAAAAATAATTGTTGCAGAAGATGGAAGTATTAGTTATGATAAACCTTTTGCAATACCAGGAGCTGTAAATTTGAGTTTAGATGCAGAAGGAGAAAAAACACCATTTCGTGCAGACAATATAGAATATTACAGTTCTTATGCAAATAATGGATATTCTGGAGATTTAGAAATAGCAGATATTCCTGAAAAGTTTAGAATAGATATTTTAGGTGAAAAGAAAGATAAGAACGGAGCATTAATAGAAAGTTCAGATGTAGAAATAGCACCTTTTGCATTAATGTATCAAATTGAGGGTGATAAGTGCGGAAGAAGATGTGTATATTATAACACAACAGTATCAAGACCATCATCAGAAGCAAGTACAATAGAAGAGTCAAAAGAACCAAAAACAGATACATTGTCTATTAATACAGGTGCTCGTTCTACTGATAAGAAAGTCAGAGCAATATTAGAAAGAACAGAAGAAAACGCAAGATTATATGATAATTTCTATAATTCTGTATATGAAGAAGATGCAACAATCACAGAAGAACAAGGTGTATAGGAGGAC
>CANTHA010000073.1 GCA_947653375.1 uncultured Clostridium sp.
ATTTTAAAAGAACTAAAGATTAATACATGGATAGGAGATCCTACTAATTGCTATATTATTTTTGATGAGAAATCAAAAGAAATAATGGTCATAGATCCAGCAGGAAATGTTGACAAAATAGAAGAAATAATTAGTATATTAGAAGGAAAACTAAAGTATATATATTTAACACATTGCCATAGTGATCATATTTTAGGGGTAACACAATTAAAACAAAGATGTGGAGGAAAAATATTAATTCATAGATATGATAGTGAAGGGTTAAATAATTCACAAATAAACTTATCTCCGCATATAGGTATGGGAAATATTGAGCTAGAAGCAGATTCAATAATAGATGATAATGATCTAATACATTTAGGAAATTTACAATTTAAGGTAATTCATACACCTGGTCATACAAAAGGTGGAAGTGCATTATATTGTGAGAAGGAAAAATGTCTGTTTTCAGGAGATACAATATTTAGAGGAACATGGGGAAGAACAGATTTACCAACATCTAATAGAGAAGAGATTATGGATTCTATTGTTAATAAACTACTTAATTTACCAGATGATACTATAGTGTATCCAGGTCATGGATTAAGTACTAGAATTGGAGATGAAAAGCCGATATATTTGGAATTGAGACCTAAAAAATGGTGAAATTTAAAAGAAAGAAGTGAGATATATGAATAAAATAGAGCCACGAACATTATCAGGTTTTATGGAGTTATTGCCAGAAGAGCAAATATTGTTTAATCAAATAAAACAAAAAATAGAAGAAACATATAAAAATTTTGGTTTTTTACCATTAGATACACCAATAATAGAGTCATCAGAAGTATTACTTGCAAAAGCTGGAGGGGAAACAGAAAAGCAGATTTATCGTTTTATGAAAGGAGAACATGATTTATCATTACGTTTTGATTTAACTGTGCCACTTTCTAAATATGTAGCCAAAAATTATGGTAATTTAAGTTTTCCATTTAAAAGGTATCAAATAGGAAAAGTATATAGAGGAGAAAGGACACAAAAAGGAAGATTTCGTGAATTTTATCAATGTGATATAGATATTATTGGTGATGAGGAATTATCAATTTTATATGATGCAGAATTGCCAAGTGTTATATATCAAATATTTAGAAAGTTAGGATTTGATAAATTTACTATTTGTGTTAATAATAGAAAATTATTAAATGGATTATTTGAAAGTTTAGGACAAGAAGATAATTCAATTGTAATATTAAGAATTATAGATAAAATAGAAAAAATTGGTAAAGAAGCTGTAATAGAAGAATTAAAAAAGATAGGATTAATAGAAAAGGATATTAATAAAATTTTACAATTTATTGAAATAGAAGGTTCTACACAAGAAAAATTAAACAAGATAGGAAAATTAGGAATTAATAATGAAACATTTACAAAAGGAATAGAGGAACTAACAGAAGTAGCAAAGCATGTAAAAATGTTTAATATACCTGATGAAAATTTTAAAATTGATTTTACAATTGCTAGAGGTTTAGATTATTATACAGGAACAGTATATGAAACATTTTTAGATGATTATAGAGAATTAGGCAGTGTATGTTCAGGTGGAAGGTATGAAAATTTAGCTGAATATTATACAGATAAAAAATTACCAGGTGTAGGAATTTCAATAGGATTAACGAGATTATTCTATAAGTTAAATGAATTAAAACTAATAAAGGTAAAAAACAAATCAATATCAGATGTTTTAATTATCCCAATGATAGAAGAATTAAGTATACCTATTTTGGTTGCTACAAAATTAAGAAATAAAGGAGTAAATACAGAGATGTATTTACAGAATAAAAAACTTAAAGCAAAATTTAAATATGCAGACAAATTAAAAATTCCGTATGTTATAGTTATTGGTGAAGATGAGGTTAAACAAAATGTAATAACTTTAAAAAATATGGAAACAGGAGAAGAAAGAAAAGTAGATATAGAAAAATTGGATTCAATACAATTATAGTAGTATTAAAGCATTGATATATTAATTTTTTCGATAGGTACCTATAAGTTATTATATTCAAAGTATAAAATCATTGATATATTAATATTTTTTGATAAAACCATAGCTGGGGGTCTACCTATAGGTCTTTATCTTTAAAATATTAATATATCAATGTTATTTTGATACTAGATATTTATTTATAAAGTAATGTTATATGGTTTCCAACTTTTTCGATAAAACCTTCTTCTTTCAAAGATTTTATTTCCCTCATCATTGCACTTCTGTCTATACTTAAATAATCAGCTAAATCAGTTAAAGAAAAAGGAAGTATAAAAGTTTTATTAAAATTTCTAATTGATAATATATTAAAATATCCTAATAATTTTTCACGAATAGAACGTTTGGTAAGTAACTCAATTCTTGTATTTAATACTGTAACTTTATCTAAAATTAATTCAGATATATTTTTACTTAATATATTATGAAATTTGCAATTTGATTTACACCTATTATGTATATCTCTATAATTAATAAAAAGAAGTTCACAATTTTTACGAGCCTTAACAAACAGTTCATTATTAGTAGTTATTATATAAAAAACTTCACCTAAAATATCATTTTTAACAAAATGTTCTACAATTGTTTTATTACCATTAGAATCATAACGAACCAAGTCAGCTTCACCACTTAAAATAATGCAAAATTGATTTCTTTTTTCTATATAAGTAGTAATTATCTCATCCTTTTTAAAGGATTTTTTTTGAAATTTAGAACAATTATTTTCGCAGTCTGTTATAAATTCATCTAATTTAAAACTTAAATTCATATAAAATATCTCCTTGTTTTTAAAATTGTATCATAAAAAAGTTGCGTATGCAACAATTTACAATAAATTGAAAGTAATATTTTATGTTTATAATTTATAAAGCACTTGACTTAAAAGAGATACACTTAATTTTTAAGTAAAAAATAAAATTACAACAATGTAACATGTTTGTAATAAAAATGAAATAAATTACCTGAAAGCTAAAAATATATTGATTATATAGAATAAAAAAAATATTTTTAAAAATAGTTGCAATTGCAACAGAAAAAAGAAAAATTAAATATATAATTAATTCATAAAAATCGAAAGGGGATATAGAAATGAAAGTGATAAAAAGAGATGGAAGAGCAGTAGACTATGATAGAACAAAAATCCAAGTAGCTATTGAAAATGCAAATAAGGAAGTAAAACAAAAAGAAAGAGCAACTAAAACAGAAATTAAGGGAATTATAAATTATATAGAAGAATTGAATAAAAAAAGAATGCTTGTTGAAGATATACAAGATATTATAGAAGAAAAGTTAATGGAAATTGAAAAATATGAATTAGCAAAAAGATATATAGTATATCGTTATACAAGAGCATTAGTTAGAAAACAAAACACAACTGATGAAACAATATTAGGAATTATTAGAAATGAAAACAAAGAATTAGCTGAAGAAAATTCTAATAAAAATACATTACTTGCATCAACTCAAAGAGATTATATAGCAGGAGAAGTTTCAAGAGATTTAACAAATAGGTTATTATTACCAGAGAAAATAGCTAAAGCACATGCAGATGGAGTATTACATTTTCATGATGCAGATTACTTTATACAACCTATATTTAATTGTTGTTTAATAAATATACAAGATATGTTAGACAATGGAACAGTTATGAATGGTAAAATGGTTGAAAGCCCAAAAAGTTTCCAAGTAGCTTGTACTGTTACAACTCAAATTATAGCAGCAGTTGCTAGTAATCAATATGGTGGACAATCAGTAGATTTAAAACATCTTGGTAAGTATTTAAGAAAAAGTTATAATAAATTTAAAAATAAATATACAGAAAAATATAAAGATCAATTGTCAGAAGAAATAATTGAAGATTTAGTACAAGAAAGATTAAAAACAGAATTAAAAGCAGGAGTACAAACTATTCAATATCAAATAAATACATTAATGACTACTAATGGACAATCACCATTTGTAACTTTATTCTTACACCTAGAAGATGATGATCCATATATAAAAGAAAATGCAATGATTATAGAAGAAGTTTTAAGACAAAGATATGAAGGAATAAAAAATGAAACAGGTGTGTATGTAACACCAGCATTTCCAAAATTAGTATATGTTTTAGATGAATGCAATAGCTTAAAAGGTGGAGAATATGATTATTTAACAAAATTAGCTGTAAAATGTTCTGCAAAAAGAATGTATCCAGATTATATATCAGCTAAAAAAATGCGTGAAAACTATGAAGGAAATATATTTAGTCCTATGGGATGTAGAAGTTTCTTATCTCCATGGAAAGATGAAAAAGGAAACTATAAGTTTGAAGGAAGATTTAATCAAGGTGTTGTAAGTATAAATTTACCACAAGTAGCAATTGTAGCAGATGGTGATGAAGAAGCTTTTTGGAAATTATTGGATGAAAGATTAGAATTATGTTTTGAAGCTCTAATGTGTAGACATTATGCATTACTTGGAACATCATCAGATATAAGTCCTATACATTGGCAATATGGTGCTATATCACGTTTGAAAAAAGGAGAAAAAATTGACAAATTATTATTTGGTGGATATTCAACAATATCACTAGGATATATTGGTGTATATGAAATGACAAAATTAATGACAGGAAAATCACATACAACAAAAGAAGGACATGATTTTGCTGTAAAAGTTATGAAACATTTAAGAAAAACAACAGATAAATGGAAAGCAGAAACAAATATTGGATTTGCATTATATGGAACACCAGCAGAAAGTTTATGTTATAAATTTGCAAGAATAGATAGAGAAAAATATGGAACTATTAAAGATATTACAGATAAAGGATATTATACTAATTCTTATCATGTTGATGTTAGAGAAAAAATAGACGCTTTTGAAAAATTAGAATTTGAAAGTGAATTCCAAAAAATATCATCAGGAGGTTCTATATCTTATATAGAAATTCCAAATATGCAAAAAAATGTTGATGCATTAGAAACAGCAGTTAAATTTATATATGATAACATACAATATGCTGAATTTAATACAAAATCAGATTATTGTCATGAATGTGGATTTGATGGTGAAATTATAATAAATAAAGATAATGAATGGGAATGTCCAAATTGTGGTAATAAAGATCATTCAAAATTAACAGTTGTAAGACGTACATGTGGTTATTTAGGAGAAAATTTCTGGAATGCTGGAAAAACAAAAGAAATTAAGCAAAGAGTAATGCATTTATAAAATAAATACATATTATAGACTAATAGAAGGGAGGGGTAATATGAATTATGCAGATATAAAAAAGGTTGATGTAGCTAATGGAGAAGGAGTTAGAGTATCAGTATTTGTAAGTGGATGTACTCATCATTGTAAAGGATGTTTTAACAGATGTGCATGGGATTTTAATTATGGTGAAAAATTTACAGAAAGCGAAGTAGAAAAGGTAATTGAATATATGGATCATGATTATATAGAAGGACTTTCTTTATTAGGAGGAGAACCCTTAGAAGAACAAAATCAAGAAGGATTATTACCTCTTGTAAGAGAAGTAAAAAGAAAATTTCCAAATAAAAATATTTGGTGCTATACAGGTTATGATTTTGAAAAAGATGTTGTTGGCAAAATGGCAAAAGAAAATGAAACAACAAAAGAATTGCTAAAATATTTAGATGTTGTTGTTGATGGAAAGTTTGAGGAAGATAAGAAAGATTTGAATTTACGTTTTAGGGGATCTTCTAATCAAAGAATAGTAAATGTTCAAGAAACATTAAAAACTGGAAATATAGAGCAAGAAAAAAGATTTATATAGAAATAGTTTACAAGTATAATAAAAAAGGTTAATATATTATTTTACATCTTGGAAGATTGCAAAATAATATATTAACCTTATCTTATTTTAATCATTTTCTAAAAATCTATTTAATAATTGATTTCTACATAAGTTTTCAAAATCATCATTTAAAGGTTCTAAAACAATTTCGTCATCTGGATATTTTCTATTAAGACAATAAGAGATAATATAATCTGTAAGAATAGGATTTTTAGAAAGAAGAGGACCATGTAAATAAGTTGCAATTATATTGTCTTTAAAAAATCCTTCTTCAGAATCCTTAAATTTATTTCCATTTCCAAATAAAACTTTTCCAAAACAACAAGAAACATTATAAGTTTGTCCACCATGATTTTCAAATCCTATAACTTTAGTCATGTTTCCATTTAAATTTACATCAATAACAATGTTACCAATACATCTTTTTTTTCTATCTTCTAAAGCTTCAGTATAATAATCAAATATTTCTAATCCAGGAATTATATTTCCTTCAACTCCCTTATAATACTTGCCAAATAATTGATATGCGCCACATATAAGTAAGAAAAATACACCATTATCAATAGCCTCTTTTATATTTTCTTTATATTTTATTAAATCTTCTGCTAATATACTTTGTTCTTGATCAGCTCCACCACCAGCAAATACTAAATCATAATCATTAAAGTTTGGTGCATCATTTCCTATAGAGTAAGTATCAATAATAACATTAAAATTTCTTTGTTCTAATCTATATTTAAGAACTTGAATGTTTCCAAAATCACCATATAATTCTAAAATATCTGGATATAAATATAAAATTTTAAATTCTTTCATAACAAAAGTCTCCTTTATTATTTATATTTCATAATTTCTTTTCTAGTTGGTTGTAAAGATGTATAATTTGCTATTACATATTTTTTTGTAGAAGTTTTATATAAATTAGTTATCGCCTCTTCTAAATTTAAATAAGGTTCTATTTTGTTGTAATCAAATCCAGAAGTTTTTATTCTAATTGCTATATCATAAGCTCTTGTTCCAGCAGTTATAATTCTAGTTACATTGTTTAAATTATCAAAGTTAATATCCCAAATCCATGAAACATCAAATCCATCAGCAATATTATCATTTAAAACAAATAATAATTCCTTTTCATCATCATCTTCATTTAAAATACGTAAACTAACATTTGAACCAGTAGGATTTTTAGCTAGATTTATAATTGTTGGTATGCCGTTAATTTCTAATTCTTCTAATCTTCCATTATTTAAAACAAATTCTGATACTGATTGTTTAATAATATCAGTGTTAATATTATATAAAGATGCACAACTAATAACTGCTGTAAAATTATAAATATTATAAATACTATTAAATTTTGTCTGATAAGTAATATCATCAATTTGGAAAGTTCTATTTTTTAAATCAATATTTGTTGCTAATTTATAAATTTCATTATTTCCATAATCACAATTAGGACATTTGAATTTACCAATATGAGAATATTGATAATATTCATATTGTAGTCGTTCATCACAAAATGGACAAAATTTACCTTCTCCAGCTTCTTTAATTTCTTCAGTTGCAAATTCATATTTGTCTACACTAAAGTAATATATATTTTTATTTTCTGGATTAGCTTGTCCAAGTCTTGCAACATTAGGATCATCATTATTTAAAATTAAATTACCAGTATATGTTTTTAAAAATTCATTAATTTTTAGTATAAGTGATTCAACTTCGCCATTTCTATCTAATTGATCACGAAAGAAGTCAAGAATAATAAGAGTATCTAAATGTAAATCTTTAAAAATTATAGGAACATAGCCTTCATCAACTTCGAAAATAAGATAATCAGCATTAATTTTTCCTCTTAAAGAAGATGATTTTATAAGTGTAGAAAGAATACCAGTTTCCATGTTATTTCCTTCAGTATTACTAATAACTTTTTTATCTGCTGTTTTGAAAACATGTGCAATTGCATTATTAGTCATTGTTTTACCATTAGTTGCTGTAACAGCAATAATAGGACAATCTATTTTGAAATATTTAAATATATTTGGATTCCAATCAAATGCTAATTTTCCTAAAAAGTTTCCGCCGTTTTTACCTAGTATTTTTAAAAATAAGTATATTATTTTTGTAATTAATAAAATAAAATGATTTTTCATAATCTTCTCCTTAATTATTTGTTATTATATCATAATGTAATATATAGAACAATAAAATTCAAAATATTAAAAAAATGTTCACGGAAAATCTCTATATAGTTATATTA
>CANTHA010000074.1 GCA_947653375.1 uncultured Clostridium sp.
TATATAAACGATATTAAAACACAACTTAATAGAAAAATATATTAGTTTTTTGTTGTAGCATAGAATTTTGATTGCACAAAAAGACAAAAAGATAAAAAAATATACAAAAATGGTTTACAATTTACAAAAAAGTGTATACAATATAGGAAGTAAAATAAACAACAAAAGAAAATTAATTATGAAAGGGAGCGTATTAATGAAAATACTAATGTTGACATGGGAATACCCACCAAGAGTAATAGGAGGAATTTCAAGAGTAGTATATGATTTGTCAAGAACATTATTAAAAGATGGACATGAAGTTACAGTTATAACATATAAAGAAGGAGATGCTCCTTATTTTGAGGAAGATAAAGGTGTAAAAGTATATAGAGTAGACAATTATATGATAAATCCTAATAATTTTATTGATTGGGTTATGCAATTAAATTTCAATATGATAGCAAAAGCAAACGAAATTATATCAAAAGAAGGAAAATTTGATGTTATACATGCACATGATTGGTTAGTTACATATGCTTCTAAAACACTAAAAAATTCTTATAATATACCAATTGTTTCAACAATACATGCAACTGAAGCAGGAAGAAACAGTGGCATTAGAGATGAACAACAAAGATATATTAATGATACAGAATGGATGCTAACTTATGAATCAGCAGAAGTAATAGTAAATAGTAATTATATGAAAAATGAATTACAAAGATTATTTGGTTTACCATACGAAAAAATAAATGTAGTCCCAAATGGAGTAAACTTAACTTTATTTAATGGTATAGAAAGAGATTATGACTTTAGAAGAAAATATGCGATGGACAATGAAAAAATAATACTATTCATGGGAAGATTAGTATATGAAAAAGGTGTACAACATCTTATATCAGCTATGCCTAAAGTATTAGAAAGATATAATGATGCAAAACTAGTAATTTGTGGAAAAGGTGGAATGCTAGATGAACTAAAAGCTCAAGTTGAAGCATTAGGAATATCAAATAAAGTATATTTTGCAGGATATATGAATGGAAAAGATGTACAAAAAATGTATAAAGTGGCAGATATATCAGTATTTCCAAGTACATATGAACCTTTTGGAATAGTTGCACTAGAAGCAATGTTATCACAAAATCCAGTTGTTGTATCAGATATAGGAGGATTAAATGAAATAGTAGAACATAAGGTTAATGGTATGAAAGCATATTGTGGTAACCCTAACTCAATTGCAGATTCAATACTAGAATTATTATATGACCATAAATTATGTGCAGAAATAACTAAAAAAGCTAAAAATAAAGTAAGAAATAATTATAATTGGAGTAAAATAGCACAAGACACACATTTTACATATCAAAAAGCTATTTGCCAATCAATGGCTGAAAAACAAAAAAGAGAACTTGAACAACAAAGAGCAAAAAAGACGAAGAATAATAGAAAATCTGAAAAAGAAGTTACAAATTTACTTACATTTAAAAAGCGTGAAATATATGCATAATATTTAATAATAATTGCCAGTGGTTCCGGGTTTGATTGGCAATAAATAAAATAACTATAAAAGTAAAAGTTATAATATTAATATTTTGAAGTAAAAACATAGATATTATCTATATTGTGTTTTACATTGAATATGATATTATAACTTTTTAAAATTGTGTTTTTGACTGTATTTATAACTTTTTTAATAAAAAATTGCCATTTAAACCCGGAACTAGTGACAATTTATTATATAAAGTGATATAATAGAGAAAATCAAAAATAGGGGAAGAATAAAATGTTATTAAAAGAAATGAAATTGCCATTTGCAAATAAAATAAAAGTATATGCATTTGTGGGACCATCAGGTACAGGAAAAAGTTATAGAGCACAAATGGTAGCAAGTGAGAAAGATATAAATTTTATAATAGATGATGGACTATTAATAAAAGATAACGAAGTAATAGCAGGAGAATCGGCAAAAAAAGCACCAACAAAAGTTGGAACTGTAAAACATGCATTATTTTATGAAGATGAGGAAAAGGAAAAAATAGTAAAAGCATTAAAAAAATATAAGCCATCAAGTATATTAATATTAGGAACATCAGACGGAATGGTAAAAAAGATAGCAGCGAATTTAGGATTACCAGAAATTTCAGAAATAACTTATATAACAGATGTAGCAACAAAGGAAGAAATGGAAACTGCAAGAAAAATAAGAGTAACAGAAGGGAAACATGTAATACCAGTACCTACTTTTGAAATAAAAAAAGACTTTTCAGGTTATTTATTAGATCCACTTCAAATTTTTAAATCAAAAGGAAGCGGAAAAAAGCCATATATATCAGAAAAGTCAATAATAAGACCAACATTTAGCTATATGGGGAAATTTACAATATCTGATTTAGTATTCCGTCAAATATTAGAATATCTAGCTTCACAAACTCCATCAATATATAAAATATTGAAAACAAGAGTTGAAAATTATGGTGAAGGCGTAAAATTATATATGGAAGTAACTGTTTATTATGGATTTAATGTATTGGAAGGAATAAATAAATTAAAAAAACAATCAAGAGAAGAAATAGAAAAATTAACAGCTATGAATGTAGTGGAATTACAAGTAGTAGCAAAGAATATTTATGTACCAGAAGATAGATAATAGAAATTTTGTATAAAGAAAGGTAGAGAATAAAATGTCATTTATAGTAGCAATTGATGGTCCAGCAGGATCAGGAAAAGGAACGATTACCAAATTGGTAGCACAAAGACTTAATTTAATAAATATAGATACAGGTGCAATGTATAGGTGTGTAGCATTAAAGGCTCTAAATATGAACATTTCAATTGATGAAATAGAAAAAATAGAGAAGATGTTGCAAAATATTGAAATTGAGATAAAAAAAGAAGGTGAAAAACAAATTATATTTTTAGATGGAATAGATGTATCTAAAGAAATAAGAATGCCACAAGTAGATGAAGTTGTTGCTAAATATGCGGCGTTAGCATGTGTTAGAAATAAAATGACACCATTGCAAAGAAAAATGGGAGAAAATAAAAATATAATAATGGAAGGTAGAGATATTGGAACAACAGTTTTTCCAGACGCAGATGTAAAAATATATTTAGATGCATCAGTAGAAGAAAGAGCTAAAAGAAGATATGTACAAGATATAGAAAAAGGAATAAATACTACATATGAAGAAGTATTGGAAAGTATAAAGCAAAGGCATATTTTAGAAACTCAAAGAGAAATATCACCATTAATACAAGCAGAAGATGCAATTTATATTGATTCTAGTAATATGACAATTGATGAAGTTGTAGATAATGTAATAAATGTAATTGAGCAAAAAGTATAAAGGAGAAGAAAAATGTCAAATATTTTTAGAGTGATTTTAAGAGGAATAGTAAAAGGTGCAATATATGTATACTGTAAAATAGTACATAGGGCAAAAATATATGGAAAAGAGAATATTCCAAAAGAAGGACCTATTATAATTTGTGCAAATCATAGAACCTTTTTAGATCCACCGTTAATAGAAGTTACATGTGGAAGATATACAAGATTTTTAGCTAAAGAGGAATTAACAAAGAGTAAATTTTTAGCTTTTTTGGGATGGGTGTTTGAGGCTATATTAGTAAAAAGGGATTCTAAAGAAGTTAAAGCGTTAAAAGAGTCATTGCAAACATTAAAAAATGGCGATTGTTTAGCTTTATTTCCAGAAGGTACAAGGAATGGATTAGAAAAAGGCGAAAAGGTAAAAGATGGTGCTGCATTTTTTGCTTTGAGAACTGGAGCAAAAGTAATACCATGTGGAATTAAAGGTGGAGAAAAAGGTAATAGAAAAGTTACAATTACATATGGTAAACCTTTAGATTTTAGTGAATATAAAGGTAATAAGGATAAAGAAATATTAGATAAGGTAACAAATGAAATAATGGAAAATATTTTGAAACTTGCCATGTAAATTATCTATGTTGATAAAAGTCTTCCCAAACTGTGCATAACTATATTTTATTATATATTATTACTTTTAAAGACTAATTAAAATTTAATATTTTGACAAAATACTTACATAGTAGTATAATTGTAGAGTTAGAATGTAAAAAGGGAGAAATAGAAATGAATAACGAAAAGATAAGAAATATTGCAATAATTGCACACGTTGACCATGGAAAAACTACATTAGTAGATGCCATGTTAAAACAAAGCCATGTATTTAGAGAAAATGAACAAGTAGCAGAAAGAGTAATGGATTCAAATGATCAAGAAAAAGAAAGAGGAATTACTATTCTTTCAAAGAATACTTCTGTAATGCATGGAGATATAAAAATTAATATAGTAGATACACCAGGACATGCTGATTTTGGAGGGGAAGTAGAAAGAGTTTTAAAAACGGTTGATGGTGTACTTTTATTAGTTGATGCTTTTGAAGGAGCAATGCCTCAAACTAGAGAAGTATTAAAAAAATCATTAGCATTAGGATTAAAACCAATAGTAGTTATTAATAAAATAGATAGACCAGGAGCAGAGCCAGAAAAGGTAGTTGATCAAGTTATAGAATTATTTATTGAACTTGATGCATCTGATGAACAGTTAGAGTTTCCTGTTGTATATGCATCAGCAAAAAATGGAATTGCTAAAATGGATTTGGAAGAAGAAACAGAAGACTTATCATGTCTATTTGAAACAATAATAAATACCATTTCTGCACCTAATTGTGACGAAGAAGGAACTGCACAAATGTTAGTTTCTAATATTGATTATGATGACTATGTAGGAAGAATAGCAGTTGGAAGAGTAGAAAGAGGAACTATAAAAGTAGGAATGCCAGTTTCAATTTGTGGAAAAGAAGATAAAATAACACAAGGAAGAATTGCAAAAGTATATACACATGTTGGACTAAATAAAGTAGAAGTTGAAGAGGGAAAAGCAGGGGATATTATAGAACTTGCAGGAATTCCAGATATAAATATAGGTGATACAATATGTGATTTTAATAATCCAGAAAAAATACCATTTGTGGATATAGACGAGCCAACTGTGTCAATGACATTTAGTGTAAACAATGGACCACTAGCAGGAAGAGAGGGGCAATTTATTACTTCAAGACATATTCGTGATAGATTATTTAAAGAATTAGAAAGAAATGTTTCTTTAAGAGTGAAAGAAACAGATTCACCAGACTCCTTTGAAGTATCAGGAAGAGGAGAATTACATTTATCAGTATTGATAGAAACAATGAGAAGAGAAGGATTTGAACTTTTAGTTTCACGTCCAAAAGTTATAATAAAAGAAATTGATGGGGTAAAAAGTGAACCAATAGAAAGACTAGTAGTAAATGTTCCAGATGACTGTGTAGGAAATGTTATTGAAAAACTAGGAAAAAGAAAAGCTGAGATGATTAATATGGAACCAGCAGAAGATGGACATACAAAAATAGAATTTAAAATTCCAGCAAGAGGATTAATTGGATATAGAACAGAATTCCTAACAGACACAAAAGGTGAAGGAACAATGAATCACATATTTGATTCATATGAACCATTTAAGGGTGATGTTGTTTCAAGAGTTAGAGGAACAATAGTAGCATTTGAAGCAGGAAAATCAGTAACATATGGATTATATAATGCTCAAGATAAAGGAGAATTGTTCATAGGTCCGGGCGTTGAAGTATATGAAGGAATGATAGTAGGATTAAACTCAAGAGGAGAAGACTTAGCAATAAATGTATGTAAAGAAAAACACTTAACAAATACTAGAGCTTCAGGTTCAGATGATGCCTTAAGACTAGTACCACCAATACAAATGTCATTAGAAAAAGCTATAGAATTTATACAAGATGATGAACTAGTAGAAGTAACACCTGAAACAATAAGGTTAAGAAAGAAGATATTAGATACAAAAGAAAGAGAAAGATCAGCTAGAAGATAGAAAATTGCCACTGGTTCCGGGTTTAAATGGCAATAAATATAATAAGTGCTAAGTGCTTATAATTGTAATATTATTTATCTATTTTTAAAAAATTGCCATTTAAACCCGGAACCAGTGGCAATCTTAGGAGAATGTATGAATAAAAAAGAATTAGAAAAAATCAAACAAAAGGCACTAAAAGAGCATATACCAATTATTATGGATGACACATTAGAAGTAATAAAGGAAAATCTATTAGAAATTAAACCAAAAAGAATTCTTGAAATAGGCACAGCAGTTGGATATTCTGCAATGTGCCTTTGTGAGTTTCTTGCGGAAAATGGATGTATTGATACCATAGAAAGAGATGAAGAAAGAGCAAAAGAAGCAAATGAAAACATAAAAAGAGTTAGAGTTCAAGATAAAATTAATATTTATGTTGGAGATGCAGTTGATATTTTGCCAACTTTAAATGAAAAATATGATGCTGTATTTATAGATGCAGCTAAAGGCAAATATCCATTTTTTTTAAAACAATCATTAAGGCTATTAGGAAGAAATGGAATAATATTTGCAGATAATATATTATACAAAGGATATGTAATGAGTGATTATAATAAACATAAACAACGTACAGCTGTTAGAAGTTTAAGGGAATATATAAAAGAGGTAAGTGAAAATCCAAATTTAGAAACACAAATTTTAGAAGTAGGAGATGGACTTGCAATAAGCAAAATTAATAAATAAAAAATAAGAGGTTTAATTATGAAAGAAATAGAATTATTAGCCCCAGCTGGATCATTTGAAAAAGCAAAAATAGCATTTTTATATGGAGCAGATGCAGTATATTGTGGAACTTCGTCGTTATCATTAAGAACAAGAGCAGATATGCAAAATGATGATTTAGAACAAACAATAAAATATGCACATAGTATAGGAAAAAAGGTATATGTAACATTAAATATATTTGCATGGGAAGAAAAGTATGAAGAAATAATAGAAATGGCAAAAACACTACAAAAACTAAAACCAGATGGTATTATTGTAGCAGACGGAGGAGTAATGGAAGTACTAAAAGAATATGCTCCAGATGTGAATATAAATATAAGTACTCAAGCAAATATTGTAAGTATGCACTCTGCTAATTTTTGGTATAAAAATGGTGCAAAAAGAATGATAATGGCAAGAGAAATGAATAAAGAGCAATTAAAATATATAATGAAAAATAAACCAAAAGAAATGGAAATAGAAATATTTATACATGGAGCAATTTGTTTTGCATATTCAGGAAGATGTTTTTTAAGTGACTTTTTAAGTGGTAGAAGTGCAAATCTTGGTGATTGTAGCCAAAGTTGTAGATGGTCATACAATTTATATACAGAAGAAAAAAATAATCCAGGTCAATTAATGCCAGTAGAAATAAATGAGCATGGTACAAGCATTTTCTCTTCAAAGGATTTATGTTTAATAAAAGAGTTACCAGAAATAATTGAAATGGGAGTAGATAGTCTTAAAATTGAAGGAAGATTAAAAACAGAGTACTACATAGCAAGTGTAGTAAATGCATATAGAACAGCTATTGATGATTATAAAGAAAAACCAGAAAACTATGATTATACTAAATATTTAGAAGAATTAAATAAAGTAAAAACAAGAGGATTAACAACATTTTATTTTAATGATAGAGAAAATAAAGATATTCAGGAATATGAAGGAAGACAATATAATGAAAATTACGAATTTGGAGCAAAGGTCATAGAGTATAATAAAGAAAAATCTATTGTTGAAATAAAGAATAAATTAAAATTAGGAGATATTTTAGAAATTATAATTCCAAATAAATTAGAGCCTTTTCAATTTAAAATAGAAAAATTATGGGACATAGAAACAGATAAAGAAATTACACAAATAAGTCCTGGAGTAAAAGGTCAGAAAGTAAAAATACAATTACCAATTAAATGTGAAAAAGATTGGATTGTAAGAAGAAAGAAATAAAAAGTAAATTTAATACTAACATTATATACATATAAAAAAGGAGGAAAGTTTGAAAAATAATATAGGAAAAAGCCCATAAGAAATAAAACCCCAAAAAAGC
>CANTHA010000075.1 GCA_947653375.1 uncultured Clostridium sp.
ATATAGATTATATATTTGATGGAAATAAAATATACACTATACAAAATTATTCTAATAAAGATAATATATATGTATATCAAGTGACTATTTCTGAAGATATTATGGCAACAGGAATGAATAATGAGAATTCAGAAAATGTATATAAAGAAAAAATAGTATTAAAAAAAGAAAATAATGGCTTTAGGTTATCTGTAGGTGGTTTTATCTCAAATGAAAATATTCAATATATATCAGAAGATGATAATATGAGAATAACAGTAGAAAATAAGATAACATATTATGATAAGATAATATATAAAATGAAAGTAAAAAATAAAACTAATTACACAATATTATTTTCAAAAAAGAAAGAAGAAGAATGTTTTGGTATTTCGTTAGATGGGGAGCTACGTGAAGAAGAGCTTGATAATTATAGTAATAATGAAAGATATATTCCAGGAGGAGAAACTAAAGAATTACAATTAACATTTAATAAATATTTTGATGAAACTGAAGTAAAAGAAACAAAAATTACATTTAATAAAATAAGAATTTTAGAAGAATATACTGGAGTAGAAGAAAAATGGGAAGATGAAATTACAAATAAATTATTTAAACAATATAGTATAAGTTTGAAAGTAAAATAAGTAAAAATAGAAAGAATAAATATTATTCTTTCTATTTTTATCTATTTATAAAAATATCAACAACATGGTGAATTATAAAATTTTCTTCATATAATTTAATAAAAAAATTTTTAATAAAAGGAATTTGAATAAGTATAAATATTAATAAAATAAAAATAAGCAAAGAAATAAATGTTAAAAAATAATCTTTTATACTTTTTTTATATCTTATTTTATATCCTCTATTTTTTAAGTCTTGTATATATGCATCATGATAAGCTTTATTTATAGCTTCATTTATTTTATTATTAAATTCTCTTTCATAAAGTTTTTGTTCTTTCTCATAATCTATTGTATTTTGATTATTTACATTATTTTGGTAATTACTATAATTTTTATTATTTATATTATTTGAATTATATTGTATATTATTTTGTTTTTCTATATTTTCTTGATAATCAATTTCAGCATTGTAAGCTTCTCTTTTTTGTGGATCTGAAAGTGTTTCATAGGCTTCATTTATAATTTTTAATTTTTCTTCAAATTCTTCTTTTTTATCTTGTTCTTGTAAATCTGGATGGTATTTTCTAACTAAAGTCTTATATGCTTTTTCTACAATTTCAGGAGAAGCATTTTTATTAATTTCTAAAATATCATAATAATTTTTTTCCATAATATTAACCTCATATTTTTAAAATAATATCTAAATTATATTTATTATAACATATTAAATATAAATATTTCTATATTCTATAAAATATTTATATTTTTTAACAATAAATTAATTGCAACATATTATTATAATAGGTGATATTATGAAAAATGGATTATGTTTGTCTGGTGGAGGAGTAAAAGGTGCAACACATATAGGTGCTATAAAGGCATTTGAAGAGAAAAATATAAAATTTGATTACATAGGAGGTACATCATCTGGAAGTATAGTAGCAAGTTTATATGCAATTGGACTTAATGCTGATGAAATGTATACAATTTTTAAAAAATATTGTAAAAAAATTAAATATGTAGATTTAATGCAAATAATTAAACTTATTTTTGGACTAATCTGTACAGGAAAAATTACAATTGATGGATTAAATTCAGGAAAGCAAATTGAAAAACTAATTAATAAGGTTTGTCAAAAAAAGAATATATATAATATTTCAGATATAAATAAACCATTAGTCATACCAAGTGTAGATTTGTGTAAAGGAAATGTTATATGTTTTACATCATGTAATGCAAGAAATAGTATTTCAGATAAAATTTTATTTATAAATGATATTAATATAGGAAAAGCAGTAAGAAGTAGTTGTAGTTATCCTGTAATATTTTGTCCATGTAAATATAAAAATATAAAATTAATTGATGGAGGAGTAAGAGAAAATGTACCATGGAAAGAAGTTAAAATGTTAGGAGCTGATAAAGTTTTAAATATTATATTTGATGAAGATAAAAATGAAAGATGTAGTAGAAATTTAGTAGAAGTAGCAGGGAGATCACTTAGTTTAATGGGAAGAGAATTATCAAACTATGAATTAGAAGGTTCAGATTATAATTTAAAAATTAAAAGTGAAAAAATAGGATTGTTAGATATGAATAAAATTGATGAAATGTATAATATAGGTTATAGTCAAACTAAAAAAGAGATAGAAAATATTAGAAAAATATTCTAGAAAAGTAAAAATGTCACTACTTAAAGTGACATTTTTATGATGTTATGTTACCTTTTATATATTTAACTTTTCAGCATTCTTATGATAGTTCTGAATATTTTCATTATTTATTGCTACTTTTTCATTTGTTTGTTGTTTTAAGTTATCTTTTGCAACAGTCATTAAAAGTTTAATTCTATTTGCTTGATTTGCTTCACTTGCACCTGGGTCATAATCAACAGGAGATATATTTGCATATGGAAATTTTTCTCTTATTGTTTTAATAACACCTTTACCAACAACATGGTTAGGAAGACAAGCAAATGGCTGAACGCAAACAATATTAGGAATATCATTTTCAATATATTCAATCATTTCAGCTGTTAAAAACCATCCTTCACCAGTTTGATTTCCAATAGATAGAACATCTTTTACTTTATCTTCTAAATGCCAAATATCACATGGTTGTAAATAGTCTTTTTTTGAGTTTGCTAATGCAATTCTTACATCTTTTTCTAATATATCTATTATTTTTATAGCAACTTTGCTTAATTTTGCAGATGTCTTATTTGTATTTAATAAACTATTGAATGTTATTTTATGAGTTGCCATAAATTTTACAAATCCCATAAAATCAGGAAGTATAACTTCTGCACCTTCTTTTTCTAAAAGTTCTGCAACATAGTTATTACCAAAAGGATGATATTTAATTAATACTTCTCCTACAATTCCGACTTTTGGTTTTTTTACAGTTGTATCTAATTCAATTTTTTCAAAGTCATTTACTATGTCATATATACTTTGTTTAAATTGTTTACTTGTTGATTTTTCTAATAATTTTTTACATTTATTTATCCATATATCAAATAATGCTTGAGTTTCACCTTTATTTATTTCATAAGCTCTATTTTTTGTTAGCATTTTTTGAAGAATATCTGCATATACAATTGTTTTTATTAACTTTTCAATTAAAGGAATTGTTAATTTAAATCCTGACATTTTTTCCATTCCAACTAAATTAAATGATATAACAGGCACATTTTCAAATCCTGCATCTTTAAGGGCTTTTCGTATAAAACCTATATAATTTGTTGCTCTACACCCACCACCAGTTTGAGACATTATTAAAGCTGTTTTATTTATATCATATTTACCAGATTGAAGAGCTTCAATCATTTGTCCTGTAACTAAAATTGAAGGATAACAAGCATCATTATTTACATATTTTAAACCTGTTTCTACAGTTTTTGATGAACATTTTCTTAGTAATTCTATATTATATCCTTCACTTTTAACTGCTGTTTCTAATAATTCAAAATGAATAGGAGCCATTTGAGGACACAATATTGTATAATCTTTTTTCATTTCCTTTGTAAATATTTTTTTCTTAAGTCCATAATCTCCATTTAATAAAGATTCTTTCTCATCTTGTTCACGTTTTTTCATACTAGCAATTAAAGAACGTATACGAATTCGTACAGCTCCCAAATTATTAACTTCATCTATTTTTATTAAAGTATACATTTTATTAAAACTTGTTAAAATTTCTTCTACTTGGTCTGTTGTTACAGCATCAACACCACAACCAAAAGAATTTAATTGAATTAATTCCAAGTTTTTATGTTTTCCAATAAAATCTGCTGCTGCATATAATCTGGCATGGTAAACCCACTGATCTACAACTCTTAAAGGACGTTTTGCTTCTGTTTTATCAGAAATACTATCTTCTGTTAAGACACATAGACCAAGTGATGTAATTAATGTATCAATACCATGGTTGATTTCTGGATCAATATGATATGGACGACCAGCAAGGACTATACCTTTTAAATTGTTTTGCTCTATATATCTAATAGTTTCAGTTCCTTTATCATGTATATCTTTTTTACATTTTTGATATTCTTGTTCAGCTTTTTTAGCTGCAACAATTAATTCAGCTTTTGAAAATTTATATTCCTTAAATTCATCTAATTTTAATATTCTCTTAACTAAATTATTTTTATCAAAAGGTAGAAATGGATTTATAAATTTTATGTCATCTTTTTTAAGATTTTCAATATTATTTTTTAATACTTCTGAATATGAAATTACTATTGGACAATTATAATGATTATCAGCTTTTTCATACTCTTTTCGAGAATATGGAATACATGGATAGAAAATAGTTTTTATGCCCTGTTCTATTAAGTTTTCTATATGACCATGTGATAGTTTGGCAGGATAACAAACAGATTCAGAAGGCATTGATTCCATTCCTTTTTCATATGTTTTTCTAGTACTTTTTTCTGATAGTATAACTCTGAAACCTAAATTAGTAAAAAATGTAAACCAAAAAGGGTAATCTTCGTACATATTTAAAACTCTTGGAATGCCAATAGTTCCTCTTGTGGCAAATTGTTCTTCTATAGGTTTATAATCAAAGATTCTTTCATATTTATATTGAACTAAATTTGGCAATTTTTTAGACTTTTCTATAATTCCTGCACCTTTTTCACATCTATTTCCAGAGATATGTATTTGTCCATTACTAAATTTATTAATTGTTAATTTACAATGGTTTTCACATCTATTACAACGAGTATGTGTTATTGTTATTTGCAATTTATCAATTTCATCTGAACCTAAAATAGTAGATTTATATTCCATATCTAAATTTGATTCATATTGTTCTTTAGACAATAAAGCCATACCATATGCACCCATTAATCCAGAGATATCAGGTCTAACAACGTTTTTACCAACAATTAATTCAAATGCTCTTAATACAGCATCATTATAAAATGTTCCACCTTGTACAACAATATGTTTTCCTAAAGTTTCTACATTTCTTACTTTCATAACTTTTTGTATTGCATTTTTTATTACAGAATAAGATAGACCACTAGAAATATCACCTATAGTATATCCTTCTTTTTGTGCTTGTTTTATTTTAGAATTCATAAATACAGTACATCTTGAACCTAGGTCAACTGGACGTTTTGCTTCTATAGCTTGTTTTACAAATTCTGATATTTCTAAATTTAGGCTTTTTGCAAATGTTTCAATAAAAGATCCACATCCTGAAGAACATGCTTCATTTAACATTATATTGTCAATTGAACCATTTTTAATTCTTATATATTTCATATCTTGTCCACCAATATCAACAATACTTGTTACATTAGGCTCAAATGTTTTAGCTGCTGTATAATGTGCTATTGTTTCTATTTCATTTAAATCAACATTTAATGCTGTTTGAATTAACTTTTCACCATAACCTGTTACACCACTATATCTAAGTATTGCTTTTTCTGGTAATATACTATAAAGCTGTTTTAACATTTTCATAACACTTTTTAAGGGATTACCTAAATTATTACTATATAATGAGTATAGTAATTTTCCATCTTTATCTATTAAAACTAATTTAGTAGTGGTAGAACCTGCATCTATTCCTAAATAGCAATTTCCTTCATAGCTTTCTAAAGTATTTTGTTCTACTTTATTTTTTTCATGTCTTTCTTGAAATTGCTTGTACTCATCTTTATTTTCAAATAATGGTTCTAGTGGATGTGTAGTATTATCTTGGGAATTTTTTAAGTTTTCTATTTTATTTAATAATTCATCTGAAGATATTTCTTCGCTACCAACAGAATCCAAAGCAGCTCCTTTTGCTACTAATAAATGTGCCTCCTCAGGTACAATTATTTCATCTTCTTTTAATTGTAAAGTTTCTATAAATCTTGTTCTTAATTCAGATAAATAATTTAGTGGACCTCCTAAAAATGCAACATTTCCTCTAATAGGTCTTCCACATGCTAATCCACTAATAGTTTGATTAACAACAGCTTGAAATATGGATGCCGCTATATCTTCTTTAGCAGCTCCTTCATTAATTAAAGGTTGTATATCAGTTTTAGCAAACACTCCACAACGAGAAGCAATAGGATAAATTGTTTTATAACCTTTAGCAAGTTGATTTAGTCCAGCTGTATCTGTATTTAATAGTGATGCCATTTGATCTAAAAATGCACCTGTACCACCAGCACATGTACCATTCATACGCTGTTCGATTGATTCGTCAAAATATATTATTTTAGCATCTTCACCACCTAGTTCAATTACAACATCAGTTTTTGGAATATATTTTTCGACAACTCTTTTACAAGATACAACTTCTTGTATAAAATCTACTCCTAAAAATTTTGCTGCAGACATTGCTCCTGAACCAGTAAGTGCTAATGTAAAGCTGTTTGTAGGGTATTTTTTTAGTAACATTTCTAGTACTTGACATATGGTATTTTTAGTATCAGAAAAATGTCTTTGATAATCTTTATATATAGTGTTTTTGTTTTCGTCCATTACTATTATTTTAACTGTTGTTGAACCTACATCTAGTCCAACATGTAATATTTTCTCCATTATAAAATCTCCTTCTATATTTTATAATTGTTATAATATCCTTAATTTTATATGGAAAAATAGGTTTTGTCAAATGGAAAAAACAGTAAAAAATTATGTTAATATTTAAAAAATTACTGTTAAGCCTAAATAAGTATAAATGTATAAAGTGTTTATGTATTAATACTTTATAAATTATATGTTTTTGAAAATCAAATACTAGTTAAGGATAAATTTAATAATAGAAATATATAAGTTCTAAAAAGGACAAACAAATAATAAAATATATAAAAAAGACAAGGAGGAAAAGATGAAGAATAAAAAAATTATATTTATATTTTCTATATTATTAATAATCATTATAATTGGAGGTTATTTCACAATTAAATATGTGAAAAATAAGAAAAATACTGAAACATTAAGTGAAGAATATATACCTGAAGAAGAAATATCAGAAGATCAATCAAGACAAACTATTGTAAGTTTATATTTTCAAACAAAAGATACAAAAGAATTAATTCCAGAAGCTAGATTGGTTGATATAAAAGAAATAATAAATATACCATATGAAAAGTTAGTTAATCTATTAATAGAAGGACCAAAAAGTGATAAAACAGAAAAAGTAATACCAGACAATACTAAAGTTTTAAAAACATATATGGAAGGAGATTGTTTGATATTAGATTTATCATCTGAATTTTTAAATTATAACAAAGATAATGTAAAAATCAAAGATAATATTATAAATAGTTTAGTAAATACATTAACAGAATTAACAGAAGTGAACAAAGTAAAAATTTTAATTAATGGAAATGTTAATGATGAATTTAATGAAATTTATTCTAGGAAAAAATGATACGTGTGGGACAGACAAAAGAGTCTCATTTTAAAAATATTATAATATTTTTAAAAAATAGAATAAAATAGGATAAATTAGAAAAAAATCGAATAAAATAGAATAAATTAGAAAAAAAGAGATTTTAATTTATAAAGTATAATTTAATTTTAATTATAAAAAAATATTAAAATAATAAATTTAATTTTATTTTAATATTTTTTTTATTTTTATAATTTTTCTTATCTTTTTAAAATTATTTAAAAAATATTCGATTTCATTTAAAGATTTTAATGTGTTTTTTTTATAAGAATTAAAATCAAATTTTTTTTTCTGTTTTTCTACATTATTACCTCTAAAATTATTTTCATAAGAATTATTATTAAAATCTTCCATTTATGTTACCTACCTTTGA
>CANTHA010000076.1 GCA_947653375.1 uncultured Clostridium sp.
AAACTAGTGAAAGATAATGAAACAAAAGATATTGAAGAAGATGAATATAAAAATAATATATTAATGATTTCAGAAAAAATACCTGAAAATAGCAAAATAGAATTAGATATAAATATAACAGTAGATACATATTTTATTGAAGAGAGTGGAGAAATTACTAATGTAGTACAACTTAGTTATGATACCTTTTCAATTAATTCTAATATATTAAAATTTAATGTATTAGTAGAAGAAAAAAAACCAGATGACAATAATAATGATGATAATAATAATGATAACAATAACGAAAATGGAGATAATAACAATAATTCAAACAATGTAGGAAATAGTAATAACAAAAACAATAATAAAAAATTTAATATAAGTGGAACAGCATGGTTAGATAAAAATAAGGACGGAAAATTAGATAATAATGAAGAGCGACTATCAAAAATACATGTAAAATTAGTAAATAAAAATACGGGAGAATTTTTGCAAAATGCAGAAACACAAACAAATGAAAATGGAGAATATAAAATAGAAGTTGAAGAAGGACAATATATAGTAATATTTTTGTATGATACACAAAAATATGGTTTAACTGAATTTAAAAAGTCTGGAATAAGTGAAGAAAAAAATTCAGATGCAATAAGTAAAAATATAAAAATAAACAATCAAGATACATTAGTTGGAATTACAGACACAATTAATATATCTGGAATGGATATAAACAATATAGATATAGGATTAGTTGAAAAAGAAGTATTTGATTTAAAATTAGACAAGTATATATCTAAAGTTTCAGTGCAGAATGCTCAAGGAACAAAGAAATATGAATATGACAATGAGAAATTAGCAAAAATAGAAATAAAATCAAAATATTACAAAGGTTCAACAGTATTTATTGAATATAAAATTGTTATTACAAATGAAGGAGAAATTGAGGCATATGCAAATGATATTATAGATTATTTACCATCAGAGCTTAAATTTAGTTCTGAACTAAATAAAGACTGGTACATATCAAATGATGGAAATTTACACAATTCTAGTCTAGAAAGTGAAAAGATACAAGCAGGAGAAACAAAAGAATTAACATTGACATTAACGAAAACACTAAATGAAAATGAAGGTGGATTAATATCAAATATTGCTGAAATATATAAAAGTAGTAATAATTTAAATATAGAAGATAAAGATTCAAAGGCTGGAAATAAAGCAATACAAGAAGATGATATAAGTAAAGCAGATATTATAATTTCAGTTGGAACAGGTATAATACAAATTTGTTTAATAGGATTTTTTATTATTTTAGTAATAATTGGATCAATAATATTTATTATAAAAAGAAAGGAGGGAAAAAAGTTTGATAAAAAAGGTAAAGAATAAGATTTTATTAGCAATAATTATAAGTGTAAATATTATAAGTTTTGGAATAGTAACTAATAAAGTTTATTCTGTTGTTAATTATCCTTACGATGATCCTATTAATATGTTCGGAAAAGAAATTTATAGTGATTACCAGATAGCAGAATATGCTATTTCTAATTCGAAAAATTTTATAAATGATGATGATGTATATGAAAAAATAGGTGAAACAATACATTTACATACATCTAATATCAATCATAAATCAACTATTAGTAGACCAACTGCTACATGTATGTATCATGAACAATCAGGAGAAGACGAGAAAAAATATAAAATTGTTAATATTATAGATATAAATGGAAGAATTGCTACAGTTCATAATTCTAAAAGTGAGAAAAATGTAAAAAATAAGAAAAATGCTGCTTTAGCATATTCAATTTATAAAGCAGCAAAAACACAAGTAGAAAAAGTTGAGACACCATATAAAGCATCTATAAGACATAATTTTTTTAACAATAAAGATTTAAAAGATAAAATAAATCAAAGTTTTATAACTAACATAAAAAATAAAGGAGATTGGGATGATAAAAATGTAAAAGAAGCAATAAAAGATGCAGATAGTTATTCAAATATTTGTGGTTCTGGAGAGGATAAACCTAAAAAACAAAATACTACTCCTAGTAAATCAGGTAATTATATAGGTCCATTTAAAATGAGCAAAGGTGGATTTGCACCTCAACAAGTATCGATAGAGATTAATAATTCTGGAGACTACGATAATGCAGATTGTTATTACCGTACTTATGATTCAGATGAAAAAAAATATAAGTACAAATTAGTAGATGATGAGGAATTAGAGAGTAAAAAGGAATTCTATGTAAAATGTACCAAAAAAAATATACAAAGTTGGAAAGTTCAGATTAATTATGAAACTTATAAGGCTAGAATGATATTACTTGAAAATCCAGCAACTAAAGGTCAAAATTTAGCAATATATGCTGGAGAAAAGGAGACAGCTTCATTAACATGGAAAGGAAGTACATATGGAAAAATTAAAATAACAAAAAAAGATTCTGACACGAAAAGTGCAATAAATGGAGCAACATTTAGCATAACAGGACCTAATAATTATAGTAATAGTGTAACAATTACAAATAATGGAGAAGTAACTATAAGTGATTTAAAGCCAGGAACATATACAATTACAGAAACAGGAGCTGGACCAGGATATAACCTAAGTTTACAAACAAATACAGTAAAAACAACATCAATAACAAATGGGAATACTTCAACAGTAGAGTTTGAAAATAAGAAATATGGAAACCTAAAGATAACAAAAGTTGATGATTATTCAAAAATACCATTGAAAGGAGTATGTTTTTATGTTGTTTATTACAAAGATGATAATTGGATAAATTTAAGAGATGGAACTATATTTAATTATGATAATTATGAAGCTAATAGTTCATATATTACAAATGACAAAGGAGAAATAGAAATAAGAGATATTCCAACAGAATATTCATATTGGATATATGAATTAGGTAGTAATAATGAAGAATTAAATCCATATTATGATTTTAATAGTTATAGTTGGAAAGATATAACACTAAATGCTTCAGAAAATAGTAATGATTTTACTGAATATTATTGTGAAAATACACAAAGATATGTAGATTTATCAGGATATATATGGAAAGATAAAGTTAGTGGAAAAGCAGATATAAGTAATGATTTATATAATGCTACTGATGGAGATATTGATCCAAGTAAAATAAATGGAATAAAAATAGAACTAGTAAATAGTCAAACAGGACAGGTAGTAACACAAAGAAATGGAGTTTCTTGTAGTACAACTTCAGTAGATAGGACTAATTTAAAAGAAGGAGAAAATTTATCATACAGATTTTGTAGTGTTCCAATGTATGATTCATCAGGAAACTATATTTTAGATAAATACTATGTTAGATTTGGATATAATGGGTTAAGATATACATCAGTAAATGCAATAATAAATCAAGCAAATGGTTCAAAAGCTAAAGATGTTCCTAATAGTAGACAAGAATTAAATGATTCATTTGCTAGTATTGAAAATGAAAATGATAGTAAAAAAACAGATGAAAGTACAAAAGGAAATACAAAAAATACAGATAGTAAAAATAAAAATAATTTAAAATATGAAAGTAACCCAAAATGGCAATCAACATTAGTACAACATACAAATTATAGCCCATTATTAGATAATGAAAATGGAAAATATATACAAACAATACCAAATAGTGGATCTAAAGGTATAGCAGTAGAAGCCAATACAAGAGAAACTGGATATAATATAGAAAGATATAAGGGTACAAATATAAAAGAACAGTTGGAAATACAAAATATAAATTTAGGAATAAAGGAAAAAACACAAGTAGATCTAGCCATAAAAAATGATATTTCAAAAGTAACCTTTAAAATGAATGGATATGAACATGTGTATAATTATTCTCAAAGAGATAAATTTGTTCAAAAAGATGAGAATGGTGAATTACTTATAGATTATGAGGAAGATACAGATAAAGGATATGATAGAACATTAGATGGATTTTTACCAGAAGTAAAAATGGATGATAAATATAAAAATATGTCATATACAAGAGAAGTATATAGAACATATCCTGATTGTAACAAAAAAACAACAGATGGCAAAAAGAAACTAAAAATTTATATTACATATGAAGTAGAGATAGCAAACCAATCAAATGTACCAGCAATTGTGAATGAAATAAGTAATTATTTTGATAGTGATAAATTAGATTCACTTGACGAGAGGAAAGTAGGAAAAATAAGGGAAGGTTATAGAGAAGGATATAATAAAGGAATATATGAAATAGATGTAACAGTTAAACCATATGAATCAACAAAGATAACTCTTGAATTTGAGGTTAAAGACCAAGCAATACAAGATTTACTTAATAGAGATGCAACAATAGAAAATGTAGTAGAAATAAACAAATACACAACAGCAAGTGGAAGTATAGATAAAGATTCAGCACCAAATAATGCAGACCCAACTGAAGAAAGCACATATGAAGATGATACAGATAAGGCACCTGGATTGACTATAAAAACTTCAAATATAAAATCTATAAATGGAATTGTATTTGAAGATGATATAATAAGCTTAAAGAATTCAGGAAAAATAAATGAAGGAAAACAGAGACTAGGAAATGGTAGATATGACACTGATGATAGAGGAAAAGTAAGTAATGTAAAAGTAGATCTTATAGATAAAAGGACTGGAGAACTTGCATATATATATGATGATGATGGAGATAGTAAAGCTACAACAAACACAGATAGAAATGGAAAATATGAATTTAAAGGAATAATACCAGGAGAGTATATATTAAGATATACATATGGAAATGGAGATACCACAAAAATATACTATGATGATGGAACTACAAAAGTAGCAACTACACAGGATTATAAATCAACAGTAATAACATCTGATATATTAAAAAACATATTTAAAAATAAAGAAAATAATCAAGATAATCAAGATTATTGGTATTTGACTGAAGATATACAAAAAAATCAACATTCAGTAGCACATGATAATTACGATAAAAGAGAGGAAATAAATAAAAAATATGAAAACATAAATTATAACGTACAGTTTAATTACACAAGCGATGAAATTTATGCAGATACACCACAATTTAGAGTAGCAATTGAAGATAAAGAATATGAAGGAGGTAGTGAATATGAAAAAGATGATTTCATACATCAATATGATAATATGAATTTTGGTATAGTTGAAAGACCTAGACAAAGTATAGAAATAACTAAAAATGTATCATATATAAAATTAACACTAGCAAATGGACAAGTATTAGCTGAAGGAGACCCAAGAAATGGAGACATGCAATATATTAGTTATCCAAAGGGCGGAACTCTAAAAATAGAAATAGATAATGAACTAATACAAGGAGCTATACTAAATTTACGTTATGAAATTAAGGCAGAAAATCATTCAGAATTAGATTATAATAATGAAGAATATTATGTATTTGCAGAAAATAAAAATGATTTAGTAAATATAAAAATTGATAAAATAGTAGATTATTTGGATGAAGACTTAGTATATGATACTAAATCAACAGAAAACAAGTGGGAACGTATAACATCTTCAGAATTAAGAAAGTATGATAAAAATGATAAATATAGCGCAGATAAAAATAATATAGCAGACAATGTATATGATATAATTCAACATAAAAATAATATATTTATTGCAGAAGATCACTTAAAATTACAAAAGATAAACCCTGAAGAAGGGCAAATAGCAACATTTGATTCAAGCAAAATACTTTATAACACAGTTGGAGATTTGGAATTTGAAAACTTTGTTGAAATAATAAAATATAGTAATAGTGTAGGTAGATTTTATGAAGACTATTATAAAGGAATAGAAGGGAATAGTGTAAAATCAATACCAGGAAATTATATACCTAGCAAAGATGCACCAAATAATATGCAAGAAACTGATAGTAACTATAATTATCAAGATAATAAAAAATATAATAATCCAACTACAGCAATTATACCACCAACAGGACAAAAAAGAATATATTATGTAATTGGACTTACTTCTTTAATAATACTAATAATAGGAATAGTAATTATAAAAAGAAAAGTATTATAATATTAATGCTCACTGGTTTAAATGGTAATTTTTAGAATTAATCAATATGACTAGAAACCTTAATTCCGTAGTATTTTTATAAAAATCATATATAGAATGTAACAAAAATAAAACTAAATTTAATAAATGTAACATACATAAATAAATATAATAATGCGTAAATTATTTGACTGTAATTATTATAAGAGTAACTTTTTTATAGATGAAATACTCGTAAAAAGGAGATATAATATTAAATAGTATAATATAACATAAAAATAGAAAGGGTGAAATTATGAAGAGATTAGTAAAGATATTATTTCTAATACTAACATCAATTTTAGTTTTGGGATCATTAAAAAAAGTAGAAGCAAGTAATTTTAATTTTAATGCAATAGTGAATAATTCAGAGGTAAAAGCAGGAGAAATAATTATTATTGATCTAAATATAAGCGATATAAATGCTGGAAAAGAAGGAATTAATGTAGTAGAGGGAATTCTAGAATATGATGATTCAGTTTTTGAAAGTATAAAAATTGAAAACAGTAATGAATGGAATATGACCTATAATGAAGAAATAGGAGAAAGAAAAGGAAAGTTTTTAAGTGCAAAAATAGTAGAAGGTGTGACTCAAGAAGAAAAAATAGGGCAAATCCAATTAAAGATTAAAGATAATATTGGAGAAATAGAAACAGAAATTAAAATAAATAAAATAAAATCAAATGATGGAAAAGAGCTAATAGATGAAGGAAATAGAATAATAAAAATTAAAATAATTAAGTCTAATAATCAAAACAAATCTAATGGAAGCATACAAGAGAAGCCTACCTATGTAATGTATGATGAAGAAAAGGGTTACCCTGAAAACTCAAAAAAATCTATAATAGCAGATACAGTAAATACAGGAGATGCAATAATGTTGATTATTGTATCAGCTATAGCTATATTTTTAGTTAATATTACATATTTTTTTATTAAGGGAAACAAGCTAAAAGAACAAGGAAAAGAAAAATATAGAAACAGTATAATAATAGCAACTATAATATCAATAATATTAATGGGAATAGTAATATTTTTATCAAAAGATGTTATAGCAAATGATAATTTATATATACAAGAAATGATAGAAAAGCTAAAAAAAGAAAATGAAGATAATCCAGCAAGTGATAGTTATTTAGTAACTGATACAACAATAAGTAGAATAAAGCCAGAGACAACAATAGAATTATTACAAGGAAAATTAGAAAATACAACAATAGTTACACAAGAAAATGAAAAAATAGAAGAAGTAAAAAACAAAACAGAAAAAGTAAAAACAGGAATGATGGCAAAGTACAAAGAAAATGATAAAATGTATAAAGTTAGTGTATTAGGAGATATAAATGGAGATGGAGAACTAAATCAAATAGAACTAACAAAAGATATAAGAGAGTATTTAAAAATAGAAGATTGGAGAATAACAGAAGAAGTAGAAAGAATTTCTGCTGATGTAACATGTGATAAAAATATAGATACAAAAGACATAGATAGTATAATAAAGTATATAGTATTTGGAAAATTAGAAATAGAAGAAATAGAGCAAATAAAAGAACCAGAAATACAAATAATACAAGGAAATGAAACAGAAACAAAAGGGTGGTATAACTCAAATGTAAAAGTAAAAATAAAAGAACAAAATGAAGAACAAAAGACAGAAAAAACAATATATAAAATAACAGGAACAAAAGAACAAGAGTATAAAGAGATAGATAAAGAAACA
>CANTHA010000077.1 GCA_947653375.1 uncultured Clostridium sp.
TGGATTAGGAATTGTGGAATATGCTAAATTTTTAATAGATAATGGAATTTCCTTTTTTGCAGTATCTACTATACAAGAAGCATTAAAATTAAGACAAGCAGGTATTAAAGAAAGTATTTTAATGTTATCTTCTACAAGTTTAAGAGAAGAAGTAGAAACTTTGGTAGAAAATAATATAATAATCACAATTGGCTCAAAAGAAGATGCTAAAATAGCTAACCAAATAGCATGTGAAAAAAATAAAAAAATTAAAGCTCATATAAAGATAGATACAGGTTTTGGTAGATATGGATTTGTATATAATAAAGAAGATATAGTAGAAGCTATAAAAAATATGAAAAATGTAAAAATAGAAGGAACTTTTTCACATTTTTCTATTAGCTTTTATGATGATAAATATACAAAAACACAATTTAATAGGTTTATTCAAACAGTAGAATTTTTAAGAAAAAATGACATCGATACAGGAATGCTTCACATTTGTAATTCATCGGCATTTTTAAAATTTCCAGAAATGCATTTAAATGCTGTTAGAATAGGTTCAGCATTTTTAGGCAGGTTATCTATTAAAAATAGTATAGGATTAAAAAAGATAGCATATTTAGAATCAAAAGTAACTGAAATAAAAGAACTACCATGCAAATTTAACATAGGATATTCAAATATATATAAAACAAAGAGTAAAACTGATATTGCGATAATACCATGTGGTTACATGGACGGGTTTAATGTTAAAAATCAAAAAGACATGTTTAGGAAAATTGATAAAGTTCGATATATTGTAGGCGATATAAAGCAATTTTTCAAAAAACAGAATATATATATTCAAATAGAAAAGTATAAGTGTAAAGTTTTAGGAAGAATAGGAACATATCATATGACTTGTGATATTACAGGTAAAAATATAAAAATAGGAGATAAAGTAATATGTGAAATTGACCCAAGATTTGTAGATTCTAGTATTAGAAGGGAGTATAGATAATGAAAAAAGATGGATTTTTTAATAAATTATATAATTCTATAGTAAAAATAGAAAATTATCCAGAAATGGCTGCACAAGGGTTAGGAAAAGCAATATCATATTTAGCTAAAATTATTGTTATATTATCAATTATTCTATGTTTAGGTATGATATATCAAATACATCAATTAGTAGAAGAAGGTATATCATATATGAAATATGAATTTCCAGAATTTTCATATAATGATGGGACTTTAAATATAGAATCACAAGATGTAATAAGAATTTCAGAAGATGATTCAATAGCTGGAAAAACTATTATAGATACAAAAATAGAAGATGAGCAAGAAATAAATAAATATATTAATGAAATTGAAGAGTCAGGTGATGGTCTAATTGTATTAAAAGACAGGATTATATTAAAAAATAATGCAGTATCAGGAACAATAAATTATAATTATAAAGAAGTATTAACCAAATTAGGAATAATGCAATTTGAAAAACAAGATGTTATTAATTATGCAAGTAGTACACAGATAATTAGTATGTATGTAAGTTTATTTTTAACTTTATTTATTTACAGTTTTATTATGTATTTCTTAACTACACTTTCAAATGTAATATTATTAAGTATATTTGGATATTTAACAACTTGGATTGCTAAAATAAAAATGCATTATGTAGCAGTATTTAATATGTCTATATATTCATTAACATTATCAATTCTTTTAAATACTTTATATGTAGCTATTAATACATTTATTGATTATAATATGGAATATTTCCAAGTAATGTATATTGGTGTAGCAGCAATTTACCTAGTAGCAGCAATATTTATACTAAAGACAGATTTTATAAAGAAACAGGCTGAATTAATAAAAATACAAGAAGCAGAAGAAATAGTTAAAAGACAATTAGAAGAAAAAGAGAAAAATGAGAAAGAACAAAAAGAGCCAGAAAGCAATAAAAAAGAAGAAAGACAAAATGAAGATAAAGAAGAAAATAAGAATAAAGATATAGGTAAAGAAGATAATAAAGAAAAAGAAGATAAAAAATCAAAAAAAGATAATAATTCAGGAGAAGAACCACAAGGTTATAATGCATAAAGTAAGAAGGGAGCATAAAATAGATGGATAATAAAGAACAAAAAGGTAATAAAAAAGAAAAGAAAATGC
Source organism: uncultured Clostridium sp. (assembly GCA_947653375.1). GTDB lineage: Bacteria > Bacillota > Clostridia > TANB77 > CAG-508 > CAG-269. Next base: position 2,137 of record CANTHA010000077.1, read on the forward strand.
TACTTACAATTTCAATTATAATATTACTAATAATATTAATAGTAGGAAGTTTAGGATATTATTTTATAAATAAAGATAAAAAAGATGATAAAACATTAGCATATACAGATCTAATAAAAGAAATGTCATATGGGAATATTGAAAAAATAGAAATGACAACAGGAAGTACATCAATAAAAGTTAAAATGAAAGATATAGAAGAAGAGAAAACATCAATAGTTCCACAAACAGAAAGTTTTATAGATTTAGTACAAGCTAAAGTAGCAGAAGGGAACGAAATAGAGTTAATACAAAAACCAAAAAGTTTTTTTGTACAACTTTCAAGTGTATTTATAAGTTTATTACCAACAATTTTAATGGTTGTTTTAATTGTTATGATTTTTAAGATGCAAGGAATGGGCGAAAAAGGAAAAGTATATGATGATACAGAAAGAAAGACAAAAATAAAATTTGATGATATAGCAGGTTTAGAGGAAGAAAAACAAGAATTAATAGAAATTGTAGATTTTTTGAAAAGACCAGAAAAATTTGCAAGAATGGGAGCTAAAATTCCAAGAGGAATTTTGCTTTATGGAAAACCTGGAACAGGAAAAACATTAATAGCAAAAGCTATAGCTGGTGAAGCAGACGTGCCTTTTATATCAATGAGTGGATCAGAATTTATAGAAATGTTTGCAGGATTAGGAGCTTCTCGTGTTAGAAAGTTATTTGAAAAAGCAAGAAAGGTATCACCATGTATTGTATTTATAGATGAAATAGATGCAATAGGAGCAAGAAGAACATCAAATAGTGGTGCTGAAACAGAAAATAATCAAACTCTAAATCAATTATTAGTCGAAATGGATGGATTTAGTTCAGAAGAAACAATTATTGTTTTAGCTGCTACAAATAGACCTGAAATGCTAGATAAGGCTTTATTAAGACCAGGAAGATTTGATAGACAAGTAACAATACCAACACCAGACTTAAAGGGGAGATTAGAAATACTAAAAATACATGCTAAAGACAAGAAACTGTCTGATGAAGTTAATTTAGAAAGTATTGCAGAAGATACAGCAGGATTTACAGGAGCAGAATTAGCAAATATTTTAAATGAAGCAGCAATAATTGCTACTAAAGAAAAACATGATGATATTGAAAATATTGATATAGAGGAAGCTGTTAAAAAGGTAACAGTAGGATTAGAAAAAAGAGCAAGAGTAATATCTGATAAGGACAAGAAATTAACAGCATATCATGAAGCAGGACATGCAGTAGTAAGTAGATATTTACCAACTCAAACAGATGTTAAAGAAGTATCAATTATTCCAAGAGGTGTTGCTGGTGGTTATACTATGTATAAATCTGATGAAGATAAATACTATGTATCAAAAACAGAAATGAAAGAAAAGTTAATTGCATTATTAGGAGGAAGAGCAGCAGAACAATTAGTATTAGATGATATATCAACAGGAGCAAGTAATGATATTGAAGTAGCAACAAAAATAGCAAGAGATATGGTTACAAAATATGGAATGAGTGAAAAATTAGGTCCAATCGATTTTCAAGGAAAAGAACCATATGAAATGCAAATGTTTGGAGAAGATATAGGAGATAAAATAGGCTCAGAAGTAAAACAATTAATAGATACAGCCTATAATAATGCTCAGGAATTATTGAAACAACATAGAGATAAGTTAGATATGATTGCTCAAGCTTTATTAGAAAAAGAGAAAATTAATGAGCAAGATTTTAAGAAATTCTTTGATTAAATTGCCACTGGTTCCGGGTTTAAATGGCAAGAATACGAATTCTAAAGCAAAAATTGCAACAATTTCTTATTGATGTTTTTGCTTTAGGGTTCCTCGTTTAGCACACCTTATTTTTATTTATTAACGGAAAGTTAAAATAAAATTTAAGTTTTAAACAGAATAATAGAAAATTTTGAAAAATGTATTGACAAAAAATTAACAACATATTATAATATCAATTGTTATTAAATTAATAGCCAGTTCAATAGTTATGCAGATGTGGCGGAACTGGTAGACGCACAGGACTTAAAATCCTGCGAGGGTTAAACCTCGTGCCGGTTCGATTCCGGCCATCTGCACCAAACACTTACGATTTTCTATGGAAATTAAGAGAAATCATAAAAAATAGAAAATCATTAAAAAACACTTATCAAGATACTTTGATAGGTGTTTTTCTTTTTCTAAAATTTCTATCAGTTTCTCAAAAATAATCAAATTTCGTTCCAAATTAAAGTTCCAAATTTTAACCTTTATTTCATATTAAGTTCGGAAAGGACAAGATATGGAAAATGAATTTAAGTTTATAAATCAAAAGGAAATGTACCAATATAAGTTTTATATGATACCAAAGGAGCTTTTTGTCAATGAAAGATATACTTCTCTATCTCCAGCTGCAATATTGCTTTATGGTATATTGTTAGACCGATTAACACTATCTATAAAAAATAATTGGATAGATAAAAACGGAAATGTGTATTTAATTTTTACTAGAAAAGAAATACAAAAATTATTGCATATTTCTGATAAAACTTGTACAAAGGTATTTAAAGAATTAGTAGATGCTAAATTACTATTGGAAAAGAGTCAAGGAAAAGCAAAGCCCAAACTGCTATATCCTGCTCAAATGATACATGATGTCAAGTTTGATAATTTGAATCGTAAAAATTACGATTCACAACCAGAAAATTTTACGACTCATGAATCGGAAAATTTACGACCTAACTATACAGATAATAATAAATATACTAATAAAACTAAAAAGAGTTCTTGGCACTATGAAAATGAAAGACATTATAGTGAAGAGTTTTTAAATAGCTTATATGCTAATTTAATTGATTAAAGGAGGATTTTAAAAATGGATGAAAGATATGATGAAAAAGAAAATTTAAAAGAAAGTTTTATAGACAAGAGAACAGGAATTGAATATAACTTAGTTGGAGATTATTATCTTCCTAATCTTGTACTAGAAGCTGAAGAAAAAGTGATATTAAATAAATATGGATTACAAAGATTAAATTATTTAAAAGAACATAAAAAAGCTGACTATATAATAATGTTTATGAATAAAACTCTAAATAAGCACTTAAAAGAAATACAAGAAACTGCTAAAGTAAGAGTAGATACACTTATAAAGGAATTTGCAAAACAAGACCATATTAATGAAGAACTAAAAGCTAAAAATCAATTAGAGTGGGTACAAATGATGAATAATTGTAAAAATAGAGCTGAAGAAATTGTTTTTAGTGAGATAATATATATTTAATTTAAAAAGTATGATATAATGCTCATATAAATAACAAAGCAAGGGAGATAAGTTATGGAATTATGTTGTACTTATATAGAAACAAATAAATTTAATGAAGTAGTATCTTTTTATGAGAAGATATTACAGATTAAACCTAACATCTATACTAAAGACAGATGGGTAGAATTTGAATGTGGAAATAAATTATCAATTTATAATAGAAAATTTGATGAAGAAAAAATAAATAGTAAAAACAATGTAAATTATAATGATGCTTATATAAAAGATTTTAATAAAGAACAAGAAAGAAAAGTTAATAATATTATTACTTTAAACTTTTATACAGATAATTTAAGTACAGAATATTCAAGAATAAAAGACTTAAATATCGGAAAAATTTCAGAAATAATGTATGTTAATATTACAGATCCATATTATTATTTTACAATAAAAGATCCAGAGGGAAATTTATTAGAAATCTGTGGAGATAATTATACTAAAGAATAAATATAGATTTTACAGAGAAAGGGATGGAAAAATGAATTTAGAATTAATTAAAGATATCTATGATTTGCATATTAAAGCATTTGAGGGATTAGATTTTAATGTTATTCGCAAAAATAATTATGAGATTACTTACAATGAAAATATAAAAGACTGTTATAGTAATTTTATTTCAAATTTTGATGTTAAGGATAAATATGAATTTGAAAATATTATAAATGAAGCAGATAAAATCTTTAATGGAATAAATAGAACTACAGCAGTATATTTGATTCCATTTATGAAAGAACTCTATAATAAAAGACAAGAATATTTTGAAAAAGATAAATATGAGTTAGTTTCAACTGAGGCATGGCAAATTTATGATGACTTTTCAAAATTAGATAATATAACTACAAATTGCGAATTAAATGTAACATTGGAACTGGCAACAGATATGAAAGAATATGCTAATTGTGTAATGGGATGTTATCAAACTGATGATGAAGATGATCCTTATGGAGATTTAGATGAAGGCTATAGACAAGGATATATGAATTATAAAGATTTATATAGTGACATAAAAAACGAATTCTATTATATAAAAGTTGATAACGAAGTTGTTGGAACAACACAAAGTGTTTATAATAATAAAGTTTATGGAATTTATAGTTTAGCGATAAAGAAAGATTATAGAAATAAAGGAATTGGAAAAGAAGTATTAAAGCAACAATTACAAATGTGTAAATCTAAAAATATTAGTACAGCTTATTTACAAACAGAACAAGGTTTTTATCCAAATAAAATGTATAAAAAATTTGGATTTAAAGATTTATGCTTGGTATATTACTATTTAAAAAAGTAATTTATTAACATTATAAATTTTGAGAGAGTTAGAATAAAATCTAGCTCTTTTTTCTGGGCTTTTTACTTAAATTATATCAAAATTAAGTGGTAGTAAAACTGTGATTTTTTTGTATAAAGCAAGCCATGAATATGTACTACCGCACACATTCAAAAATACAAATTAAAAAATTTGTGCTTTATACAAAACTTTAAGAAAGTTTTACAAAAAAATATTAAAGATCGGAGATGAGATTTATGAGAAATAGATCAATAAAAAAACAAGTATGGCTTAATAGTAAGGAAAACGAATTATTAAAAAATAAATGTATGAAAGCAGGTATATCAGAATCTGCTTTTTTTAGACTTGTAATTAACAACACAGAAATTAAAGAAAAACCTGATGAAAACTTTTATAGAATATTAAATGATTTGAGAGGTGTAGCAGTAAATATAAATCAATTAGCAAGAGTAGCCAATAGTTATCAATATGTAGATGATAATAAATATTATCCACTTGCTAATAAAATTAATAATATGGTTGATGATTTACAAAAGTTTTATCTTACACCTACTAAAAAAGAATAGGAGAATTTATGGCAGTAACTAAATTTTTATCAAGAAAAACAAGATTAGATACAATAATTAAATATATTATGAATGGTGAGAAAACTGAAAAAATGATGTATGTATCTGGTGTAAATTGTAGACCAGATACTGCAATTCAACAAATGCAAGATACAAAGAAAGGATTTAATAAAGAAGGTGGAATTATATCATATCATTTAATACAATCTTTTGAAGGTAAAGAAGTAACTCCAGAGAAATGTCATGAACTTGGATTACAATATGCAAAAGAATTATTTGGAGATGATTATGAATTTGTAGTTGCTACTCACTTGAATACCGATAATGTTCACAACCATATAGTTATAAA
>CANTHA010000078.1 GCA_947653375.1 uncultured Clostridium sp.
CCTTCTTTGTTTCAGCTTTTTTAGTAGTTCCTACTTTAATTGATGTAATTTCTACTTTTGTATATGGTTGTCTATGTCCTTGTTTTCTTCTATAATTCTTTTTAGGTTTCATTTTGAAAACAATTATCTTTTTACCTTTACCATGTGAAATTACTTTTCCTTCAACTTTTACACTTTTAACATACGGATTTCCTATTTGTATTTTTCCTTCTTCAGATACTAAAATCACTTTATCAAAAGTAACTTTTTTTCCTTCTTCTGCATCTAATTTTTCAAAAAATACAACATCTCCTTCTGCTACTTTGTATTGTTTTCCACAGCTTTCAATTATTGCGTACATTTAAAATGCACCTCCCTTATTTGTATACTCGCTAATCCTTATATAAAGGTAATTAACTTTTAGTTAATATTTAGATACCTTGACTAAGCGGATTACAGTTTTTGATTTTATCATATATGCTCGTGTTTGTCAAATGTAAAAATTATAATATTCTCTTATATTTATCAATTTCAATTTTTTCTGCTAATAATTCATTTATTAAATTTTCATCTTTTATCAAATTTTCTTTTTCCTGTTTTTTTAACTTTTTTATATGATATTCTAACTTAGATGCCAATTTTCTATCTTGTGATTCCCATACGCTTTCTAACTTTTCAGCCTCATGCCTATATGTATATTTAGCACATTTTTCATCTTTAGAGAAATGTTCTTGCATCCTTCTTTCTACATTTGTTGTTATTCCAGTATATATTGAATTATCTTTGCATCTTAGCATATAAGTAAAATACATATCAAATCTCCTATTTTAAAATCTTCTTTAGCTCTTCATTTCTCTTTGTCTTATTTGTTGTTGTTTTAATTAATGGTTCAGATGTTAAAATCATATCTTTAACATATTTGTATTTTGGAAGTGTTTTATTTACTTCTTTTATTTGATTCCAAATTTTCTTAAATAATTCTTCCTGACTAATATCACCATATTTTTCTTTAACAATATCTTTATTATATACTACTTTTACAGATACCTTCAAGTCATTTTTATCTTGTAATGATGGTTTACCATATATAAATGACTCTTCTATCTCTTCTATTTGGTTAATTAAGATTTCAATTTCTTCTGGAAATACCTTTTTTCCATTTTTTAAAACAATCATATCTTTTTGTCTTCCAGTAATAAATAAAAATCCATCTTTATCTATAAAACCTAAATCTCCTGTATAAAACCAACCATCTTTTAAAACCTCATTTGTTTTCTCATCATTTTCATAATAACCCATCATTACATTTGAACCTTTTACTCTTATTTCTCCAATTCCCTTTTCATCTTTATTAACAATTTCTACTTTAGTATTTCTCATTGGTATTCCAACAGAACCATACTTTTTAAAGTAGTCATTTTCTGCCGCAATTACTGGTGATGTTTCTGTTAGTCCATATCCTTGTATTAAATGTATTCCAAATTCATTAAATCTTCTGGCTATATTTTCATTTAATGGTGCTCCACCAGATATTATAAATCTCATCTTTCCACCAAGTCCATCTATAATCTGTTTAAACATTTTTCTTCTAATATCTATATGTAATTTTTGTAGAAAGTTACTTATTTTTATTGCTATATTTATTAATTGAGTTTTATTTTGTTTTTTTATCTCTTTTTCAATATTTGAATACATTTTATCAATTAAGATTGGAACTCCTATAAATACAGAAACTCCATACTCTTTTAAATTTTGTTTTATATACTTTAAGCCATCTGGAAATACTGTTTTTACTCCAGCAGCTAACATTACTACCATTCCTGTTGAACCAAAAATATGATGAAATGGCAAAAATGCAATATTAACATCATTTTTTACAAATTTCTCTACCATTAACATATCTCTTAAATTTGAAGCTATCGCCCTTTGATTTAGCATAACCGCTTTTGATTTAGCTGTTGTTCCTGATGTAAATAATAATATACTCATCTTTTCTGCATCTATTTCATTATCGATATATTCTTTATTCCCTTTTTCTATAATTTCTTTTCCTTTTTTTATAATAGAATTAAAGTCCTCAAATCCTTCTTCTTTTTCCATGCATATGTAATTTTGTATGTTTGTTTTTTTAGCTTCCTTTATTTGAGAAATCATATCTTTTAGTTTCTCATCAAATACAATTGCTTCTGCTTTACTTCTAATTAAAGATTCTTCTAGTTCTTTTAATTGTAACCCTTTATCTAATGGTACTGATACAATTCCTCCTAATAGATTACTTAAATGTGCAACTGCCCATTTATAGCTATTCTTACCTATTATAGCAACCCTTTTATTTTTTAAACCTAAATTATATAATCCTGTCCCAAAGCAATTTATATCATTTAATAAATCTATATATGTATGGTTGATATATGTAACTTCTTTATCTTTTTTGACTTTTGTAGTAAATGCAATATTACTAGAATATAAATTCGTTGCAGTATATATAATATCCTTTATATCTTTATAATTTTTTATTTCTCTAAATTTATTTTTTTCCATACATTTTTATCCTCTCTATCTAGTTTACAAAACCAGATTATCACTTTATGTATATTTTGTCAACATATTGACTACATATTCAAAAAATGCTATTATGTTTTATATTAATATACTAGAAAGGTGATTATTTAATGAATTTAAACAAACAAATTTCAATAAAAAATTTAACATTACCTAAGTGGAAAGAATTACCTAATGTTGATCTTTATTTAGAACAAGTAGTTTCTTTTGTTAATTCTACACTTTCTCCTTATATATTCTTAAATTTAGATGATAAAAAAAATGAAAATGTGGTTCTTTCAAAAACTATGATAAATAATTATGTTAAAAATAATTTAATAGAAGCACCTATTAAAAAGAAATATGGCAAAAATCAAATATCAAAATTATTTGTTATTTGTGTTTTAAAACAGGTTTATAGTATGAATGATATACAAAATTTAATAAAAATAGCTTTAGATGGATCAGATATAACAGTTGCTTATGATAGCTTTTGCTATCAATTTAAAAAAGCTTTGAATTGTACTTTAAATAGAACAGATTTTATAGATACAAGCTCTAAAGATGATGATAGTAAATATCTTCTAAAATCTGTTTTACTTTCTTGTACTTATAAAATTTATACAGAAAATGTTTTAAATACAAAATTTTAATTTATATAACTATAATTTAGAATAAACTTCCTGTTAATATTTTCTATTTTTATATTTATTTGCAATTATTGTACAATTTACCAATGTAAACAAAAAAATAGTGTAATTATTTTTCAATAATACACTATTTTTATTCTTCTACATTCACATATAATTTTTCTCTGTTTTTCTAATAAACTTAAATTTTATTATTTTAATATTATTACAAAACTTAAATTTAATAATATAATTAACTAGTATGTATTTTTTCCTTCTAATAAATCATCTTTATTAATCCAGTCTTTAACATCAACTTTCATATATTCTTTTTTATCTTTTCCTCTAACTATTAATTCCTTTATTCCAGCATTAATAATCATCTTTCTGCACATTTGACAAGAATTTGCACCTGGCTCATACTCTTTTGTATCTACCCTTTTTCCAACTAAATACATTGTAGAGTCAATCATATCTCTTCTTGCAACACTAAGCATTGCATTTTGTTCTGCATGTACAGATCTACATGCATCATATCCACCATGATGTATATCAGGAAACTTTTCCTTTTTTGTGCAATATCCTAAATCTATACAATTCTTTCTTCCTCTTGGAGCTCCAGTATATCCTGTTGCTATAATTTCATCATTTTTTACAATTATACATCCAAAGTTTTTTCTTAGGCATGTTCCTCTTTCTGATACTGCTTCTGCAATATCTAAATAATAATTTATCTTATCAATTCTTTTATTTTTGACATTATTACTCATTTTATCACCTTTTTTTATAAAAACTTTATTATTTTTTATATTATCATAAACTTATAAATATTACAATATTATATTTTCATTTTAAAGTTATATATCTATTCATATGATTAGTCTGACCAGCAAATAGTACTTTTAATATATATTATAACTTTAAATTAATTATATTTCTATAATTTATAATGTATAGCAAAAACACATTCACTTTCCACTTTTTTTACTAATACTTGTACCATTTTATTTTCCAAATTTTCTTTTGATTTACAACATGTTAAAATATAATTCTTTGTATGCCCTCTGTAAAATCCATTTTTCTCTTCTTCAAACAAAACTTCTACTTTTTTTCCTATATACATTTTATTAAATTCATATTGATTTTTATTAGATAATTCAATCAAAATCTTACTTCTTCTTTCTTTTTCTTTTCCATCAATCTGATTTTTCATTTCAGCTGCTTTTGTACCTTTTCGTGGTGAATATTTAAATACATGCATTTTGTATAATTTGATCTTTTTTAAAAATTCATATGTCTCTTTAAAATCTTCATTTGTCTCACCTGGAAAACCAACTATTATATCAGTTGTTATTGTTGACTCTTTATCATAACTTCTTATTAACTTTACTATCTCCTCAAATTGCTTTGTTGTGTATTTTCTATTCATCCTTTCTAAAGTTTTATCACATCCACTTTGTAAAGATAGATGAAATTGATGGCATACCTTTTCTAGTACATTTAATCTTTCCATAAATTCTTTTGTAATTAAAAGTGGTTCAATTGATCCTAATCGTATTCTCTTAATTCCATTTATTTTATTTAATTGTTCTAATAAATCTATTAACTCATAATTTTCTTTAAAATCTTTTCCATATGATGCAATATGAATTCCTGTAATAACTATCTCTTGTATTCCTTTTTGTGCAATTTTATTTATTTCAGATATTATATATTCAGGTCTTCTACTTCTAACTCTTCCACGAGCATATGGTATTATACAATATGAACAAAATCTGTCACAACCATCTTGAACCTTTATAACTGCTCTTGTTTTTTCTGTATATGTAACATCTCCAAATTCTTTAAATTCTTTTTGATACATTATATCTTCTATTTTCGCATTTCTTTTATGTTCTTTCAAATATTTTTCAATATATTCAACTATATTATTTTTTTCATTGTTTCCTAGTACAATATCTATTTCTTCCATTTTTTCTAATTCTTCTTTTGATACTTGAACATAACAGCCACATGCTACAACTATTGCATTTTCATTTAATTCTTTTACTTTTCTTAACATTTGTCTTGATTTTCTATCTGACATATTTGTTACTGTACATGTATTTATTACATAAATATCAGCTTTTTGTGTATTATTTACTATTTCATAATCACTTTCTTTAAATTCTTGTATCATTGCATTTGTTTCATATTGATTTACTTTGCATCCTAATGTGATAAAAGCTACTTTTTTTACACTCATTATTATTATTTCTTCTCCTTTATTTCAAAATATTTATGTCGCATCTGAGTAAATCTCTAATGCGACATTTGTTTTATTTTATTTCATAGCATCAAAATTGTCTAATGCTTTTCCTGTTCCTAATGCTACACATGAAACAGTATCTTGTGCTATCATTACATTTATTCCTGTTTTTTCTTGCAATAATTTATCTAATCCATCTACAAGACATCCTCCACCTGTCATATATATTCCTTTATCACTAATATCTGCAGCTAATTCTGGTGGTGTTTTTTCTAGTACACTATGTACTGCATCTACTATCATCATAGCAGGTTCATTTAATGCTTCTAACATTTCACTAGATTTAATTGTTATTGTTTTTGGTAATCCTGTAATTAAATCTCTTCCTCTTACATCCATTTCTTCATCTTGAATTTTTGGATGTACACATCCAATATTTACTTTTAAATCTTCTGCTGTTCTTTCTCCAATCATTATATTATGTTTCTTTTTAATATATTTTACTATATATTCATCAAATTTATCTCCTGCAACTTTTAATGATGTGCTAACAACAGATCCTCCTAGACATATTACAGCAATGTCTGTTGTTCCTCCACCAATATCTACAACCATATTTCCACATGGTTTTGATATATCTATTCCAGCTCCAATTGCTGCTGCAATTGGTTCTTCTATTAAACATACTTTTCTTGCTCCTGCTTGTGTTGCAGCATCTATAACTGCTTTTTTTTCAACTTCTGTAACTTGTGAAGGAATACATATCATTATTCTTGGTGAAAATATAAATTTTCCACATACTTTGTTTATGAAATGTTTTAACATTTTCTCGGTAACAGTATAATCAGATATTACACCATCTCTCAATGGTCTTGTTGCTACTATATTTCCTGGAGTTCTACCAAGCATTCTTCTTGCTTCTTGTCCTACTGCTAATACTTCTCCTGTATTATTATTAACTGCCACAACTGATGGCTCTCTTAATACTATTCCCTTTCCTTTTACATATGCAATAACTGTTGCTGTTCCTAAGTCTATTCCTATGTCTTGTCCAAATTTAAACATAAATTATCGTCCCTTCTATAGCAAATTTTATTTCTTTTTTATTACAATCGCATTACAATTATATTACAATATATAGTATTTATCAAGTGCTTTAATTGAATTTTTTGAATTTTTGTATTATAATATTTATTGTGTAGTTTAAAATAAAAATTAATCATTCTAAATGAATATATTATTTTAAAAAACGAGGTAGTTATCCATAGAGAAATTTATCTGCGTAGCATGTGAGTTTTAAAATAATATATATTTAATGGAGAATATTTATTAGTAAATTTAGGAGGATAAAATGTCTAACTTTAAATTTGTTTCTTATAACGAATTAGATACTATGAATTTTGGAAAAAAAATTGCATCAATTCTAAATAAAAAAGATATTATTATATTAACAGGTGAGCTAGGTTCTGGAAAAACTAAATTTACAGAAGGTTTTCTTTCTTATTTTGGTTTAGAAAATGAAATTTCTAGCCCTACTTTTACTATTGTAAATGAATATAATTCAGAAAAATCACCTATATATCATTTTGATGTATATAGACTAGAACATTCTTCTGAATTTTATGAAATTGGTGGAGAAGAATATTTTGAAAAGCGGAATTTGTTTAATTGAGTGGGGCGAATTAATTAAAGATTGTCTACCAAATGAATATATTGAAATTATTATTAAAAAAGATGATAATAATGACAATAAAAGAATATTTACAATTAACACTTATGGTAAAAGATTTAATAATATTATTTCTAAAATTATTATATAAATATATGGAGGAATTTAGTTTGAAAATATTAAGTATTGATACTGCAAGTAATATATGTGGTGTATCTATTTTAGAAGATAAAACTTTAATAAAAAACTTTGATGTAAATACAGGCAGAACTCATTCTGAGAATTTAATGCCTATAATTGAAAATGCATTGTCTGAAACAAATACTTCTTTAAAAGATATTGATTTGATAGTTTGTGATAAAGGTCCTGGCTCTTTTACAGGCATTCGTATTGGAGTTGCTACAGCAAAAGCCTTTACTGATGCATTAGATATTCCTTGTATTGGTATAAGTTCATTAGAAACTTTAGCCTATAATATTAAAGAAGATGGCATAATATGTTCCATGATAGATGCAAAAAA
>CANTHA010000079.1 GCA_947653375.1 uncultured Clostridium sp.
CTAAATAAAAGACTTAAAAAAGAACAGCTAAACTATAAAAATACTATACCTTATTACTTAATTATAGTAGATGATTATAAAAATATTGAAGGTTTAAATATTATTAAAGAAATTTTAAAAAAAGAAGAAAATATTGGATTTAGTATATTATTTATTACAGACAGTATATTAAAATTACCAAATGAATGTAAAACATTTATTAATATTGAAGAAAACAAAGGCGTATTATATGAAAATAAAAATCCTAACCAAAATAGATTAAATTTTATAATAAATACTTCAGAAATTTTCTTTTTCGATAAGGTAAACCTAGTTCTTTCTGATATTTTTATAAAATATAATGAAGAAAAAGAAATGCAGTTACCAAACAATTATACTTTTTTAGAAATGTATAATGTTGGTTGTATTGAACAACTAAACATCTTGGAAAGATGGAGAAAAAACGATTCAACTATGTCACTAAATGCTCCAATTGGAGTTGATGTAGAAAGCAAACAAATTTCATTAGATATTCATGAAAAATATCATGGCCCACATGGCTTAATTGCTGGAAGTACAGGTTCTGGAAAAAGTGAGTTTATTATTACATATATTTTATCACTAGCTGTTAATTATCATCCTGATGATGTGACATTTGTTTTAATAGATTATAAAGGTGGTGGATTAGCTGGAGCATTTCAAAGACCAGATATGCAACTTCCACATTTAGTTGGAACTATAACTAATATTGATAAAAGTAGTTTACAAAGATCATTAGAATCAATTCAAAGTGAATTAAAAAGAAGACAAGTTAAATTTAATGAAGCTAAATTTTTAACTGGAGAAAGTACAATAGATATTTATAAATATCAAAAATACTATCATAATGGAGTATTAAAAGAACCGATATCGCATTTATTTATTATTTGTGATGAATTTGCTGAGTTAAAGCAACAAGAGCCTGAATTTATGGATGAACTTATAAGTGTTGCCAGAATTGGTCGTAGTTTAGGAGTACATCTAATTTTAGCGACTCAAAAACCATCTGGAATTGTCAATGATCAAATACGTAGTAATTCAAAATTTGGAGTTTGCTTAAAAGTTCAAGCACCTGCGGATAGTAAAGATATTATTGATATAACAGATGCTGCAAAACTAAATGGTACTGGACAATTTTATTTAAAAGTAGGGAATGATGATTATCTAGCATTAGGGCAATCTGCCTGGGCAGGAGCATTGTATTATCCATCTAATGATGTTAAAAAGGATTTTGATAATTCAATTGAATTTATATCTAATACTGGAAAAATATTAAAAAAAGTAGATGATAGTAAAAGGAATATAGTTAAAAGTAAAGGTGAACAATTAACAAATCTAGTAAAATTTATAAGTGATTTAGCAATAAAAGAAAATATAAGTGAAGCACCTTTGTGGTTAAATCCTATTCCAGAAACAATATATGTTAGTGAAATCAGAAAAAAATATAATGTAAAAACAGAAAAAAATATTATTAACCCTGTAATAGGAGAGTATGATGATCCTTCTAGACAATTGCAAAATGTTATGTCTTTAAACCTTTCTTATGGAGGAAATACGATTATTTATGGAAATGCAGAAAGTGGTAAAGAAACGTTACTTAATACAATGATTTATGATATAATTACCAATTATTCATCTGAGATAGTTCAATTATATGTACTGGACTGTGGTAGTGAAGCAATGAAAATTTTTAAAAATGCACCTCATGTAGGTGATGTTATATTAACAAACGAAAATGAGAAAATTGCTAGATTTTTTATGATGTTACAAAAGGAATTAAAAGATAGAAAGCAAATACTGTCTAATTATAACGGAGATTATGATTTATATATAAAATCTACAAAAAATATTATGCCAGTTTTTGTTATAGTGTTAAATAACTATGAAACTTTTAGCGAAATTTCCTCAAATACATATGAGGATACTTTAGAAATATTATTAAGAGAAGGATTAAAATATAAATTTGTTTTTGTTTTTACTACAAGTACTCCAACAGGTTTAAGATATAGAATGTTACAAAATTTTAAGCAGAAAATTGCTTTGCAAATGAATAAAGATAGTGATTATTTTAGTATTTTTGATTATGTTAAAAATAAAAGACCATCTCCTTTATTCGGAAGAGGTTTAGTAAATCTTGTAGAGAAAGAATATTACGAATTTCAAACTGCGAAAATTTGTGAACCCGAATCTTGGAATGAACAAATAACACAAGCAATAGATGAACAAAACAAAATTGCAACAGTACAAGCAAAGGAAATTCCAACTGTTCCAGATCTTATTACAATAAATCATTTATCTCAATCTTTACACAATTTATCAAAATTTCCAATAGGATTTTATAACAAAGATATTACACCATGTATAATTGACTTGAAAAAGAATTTGTTAAATTTTATAATAGCAAATAGTGTTGAAGATTATAGTAAATTTATTATTAATATAATAGAAGAAATAAAAATGTTATCTAATATTAATTGCTTAATTATTGATACAGAAAATATTTTTCAACATAAAGAAGAAGATATAAAAGACAAATATATACAATTTTTTAAAAAACTAAATAGTTCAAAGAAATTAAAAGATTCAGTATGTGTTATTATCGGTCTAGACAAATTTATATCTAAACTTGGTAATGAAGAATTGTTTTTTGGAAGTTTAAAGAATGCTAAAGCATTAAAAAAATGTCATTATATTATTATTGATTCCTTATCAAAATTAAATAACTATACTTATTCTGAATGGTATAAGATATATTCAACTAATAATAATGGTGTTTGGTTAGGCAATGGTGTTAGTGAACAATATTTATTAAAACCAAATTCATCAGAATATACTCTTCTAAATACATGCGGTTATAGCTATGGATATGTTTTTACAAAAGGAAAGCCTTCTTTAATAAAATTATTAGGTATGAAAGAAAATGGTGAAGAAAATGAATAAAATACTTGTAAAATTATATGTTCCTACAATTGGAACAGAATATGATATTTGGATTCCAGTAAATAGAAGAATACATACTGTAATAAAATTAATAGTACAAACAATTAATGAATTCACTAATGGAGAATATGCTCCTTCAAAATTACCTATATTATATGATAAAAAAACAGCTGAATCTTATGATATTAATTTAACTGTTGGTGAGTCAATGATTAAAAATGGTTCAGAAATTATATTAATATAGAATTTTTCTATTAATTGTAAAATAAATTAAAGCCAGTAATCAAGAATGATTTCAAAACTACTGACCTTATTGGAGCCACTTCCCAGATTCGAACTGGGGACCCTCGCATTACAAGTGCGATGCTCTGGCCAACTGAGCTAAAGTGGCAAATATTTAATTGGTGACCCGTACGGGAATCGAACCCATGTCTCCGCCGTGAAAGGGCGGTGTCTTAACCGCTTGACCAACGGGCCATAAATAATATACAAAGAACTAAATAATTTAAAATAAATTATTTAGTTCTTTTGGTGAGCTATCCGCGACTCGAACGCGGGACAACTTGATTAAAAGTCAAGTGCTCTACCACCTGAGCTAATAGCCCACATAAGCATGTAAATCACAATGCCTTTATATTTTACAGTATTTTTATTAAAATGTCAATACATTTATAAAAATTTTTAATAGTTCTGTGCTATTTTCACATATACTACTTATTTAGTTTTTCTATTACCTCTTCTACATCAATTCCGTGCACTTCACATGCTTCTTCTAAAGTTTCCATTTGTGAAGCTGGACATCCTAAACAATGCATTCCAATTTCTAGTAATATTTCTGCTTTTTCTGGTGATTTTTCTAATATTTCACCTATTTTTGTATCTTTATTAAATTTCATTTTATTCCCCCCTTTTTGTAAATATTTGATATTTTATCATATTTTTTAAAAAAAGTATAGACAAATTTAAAAATATATACTATAATTGTAAAAATCGTAAGGCGGTGATTTTATCTCAACTTTAATTCATTTATATTTTATTACTCTTATTATATATGTTTTTATAACGTTATATTCATTTTATACATTTTTTGATATCATAATTTTTCATAATAAACAAGGTTCCAAATTAGCAATCAAACAAAAAAACTTCAATTAAAGGAGGAAATATAATTTTAAAAAATAAAAAATATTTTATTTTTTCGTTATTTTTCTTTATTATTTCATCAATTATTTCTATAATTATTTTTAAACCAATTTATATTTCAGACGAAATTATTATAACTTATGGTATACATCCATTTGATATTTGTTCTAAAAATCCTATTTTATGGACATATATTAAAATAATTTATATTTTAACATTTATTTTTTCTAATTTTATTATAAGTAATTTTTTATATAGAAAAATTTTTTTAAATTTAAATATAAAAAAACAAAATTCTATCTCTACAAAAAAGATACCCAAAATCCAACCTAAAAATCAACAAAGTTTAAATTTAAAAATTGGAATAGATATTGAAAAAAATTCTTATATATATGTTCCAGAATCAGGATTATATCAAAACTTTTTAATTACTGGAACCATTGGTTCTGGAAAAACCTCAAGTGCAATGTATCCTTTTACTGAACAATTATTAAAATATAATAGTAAAAATCTAAATAAAAAAATTGGTATGTTAATTTTAGATGTTAAAGGAAATTATAGTGAACAAATAAGGGAATATACGACAAAATATAATTTAACAAACGATCTTATTACAATTGAACTAAATTCAAATATATTTTATAACCCATTACATAAACCTAATTTGAAACCACAAGTTTTAGCAAATAGATTAAAAACAATTTTACTTCTTTTTTCAGAAAATAATAGTGAAAGTTATTGGTTAGATAAAGGAGAACAAATTTTAACAGAAGCAATCAAACTTTGTAGACTATACAATAATAATTATGTAACTTTTTTAGAATTGCATAAGTTAATCACAATGCCTGATTATTATAAAGAAAAGATAGTTATTTTAAGAAACTTATTTGTAAAATGTAAATTATCTAAAAAGCAAATATATGAACTAAATGAAAGCTTAAACTTTTTTCAAAAGGAATTTATCAACTTAGATGAAAGAACTAAAAATATATTAATTTCAGAAATAACAAGAATAACTAATGTCTTCGTATCTGATTATGATGTTATGTCTACTTTTTGTTCTCCTATAGACAAATTAAATTTTAAAGGTTTTCAAGATGTCATATATAAAGGCAAAATTGTTGTTTTAAATATGAATATTGCAGAATATAGAATATTATCACAAATAATAGCAACATATTTAAAATTAGACTTTCAAACTGAAATTATGCAATCCCTAGCAAAACATAAACAACATACTACTGCATTTATATGTGATGAATATGATAAATTTGCAAGTAAAACTGATGCTGAATTTTTTTCATTAAGCAGAGAAGCAAAATGTATAAATATTATTAGTACACAAAGCTATTCTTCATTAAAAACAACCTTAAAAGATGATTCTTATGTAAAAGTTATTGTTCAAAATTTAGTAAATAAAATTTGGTTTAGAACAGATGATATGTTTACAATTGAAGAAGCACAAAAACAATTAGGTAAAGAAGAAAAAAATCGAACATCAAAAAGCATTTCTGAAAGTGCAAAAGAAACCAAATTTAGTTATATTACAAATACTTTAAATTCGCAAAACTCTAATATTTCAGAAACTTTTAGTACATATACACAAAACGATTTCCGTTTTGATACTAACTTTTTCACTCAAAATTTAGAAACATTCACCGCTCTTACATTTTTGTCTAATGGAAATTTGATTTATAAACCTAGTAAATTAAATATGATTCCATATTTTAAAAACAACCTTTAAAATATTTAAAAGGAGGTATTTTTTGAAAAAACATTTTTTTATAATTTTTATAATTATTTTATTTATTATTTTTTTATTTTGTTTTTCAAATGATTGTTTATCAATAGGTGATCCTCAAATTGTTAATAAAATAAATTCTGCATTTGAAAGTATAGAAAGTTGGATATTGAAAATTTCTACTCCTGCTGCTGCAGTTGCAGTTGGTTCAGGTGCATTTATGAAAAAATTTAGTTTTGGCGATGAAGAAAGAATAAGAATAGGTAAAAAACTAATTAAAAGTTCACTCTTCTCTTATGCCTTTATTCTTGCTATTGACTTAATTTTATCAGCTATTAAATCTTTAATTAGATAGGAGGTATTTTGGAAAATAATATTAATATAGCTCAAACAATTATTGATACTATTAATTATATTTTTGAATCTTTATTTAGTTCAATTGATAATAAATTATATGGTTTATTAGATAATCTAGTATTTATTGATTCTAATATTTTAAATGATAAAAATTTTGAAAATATTTTTGGCACATCTTCATCAAATGGTATTTTACTAATTGCTAACTCTTTGCTAATAGGATTTATTTTATATTATTCTATAAAATTTTTAATGTCACATTATACATATCAGCAAATGGATTCTCCTTTTAGATTTTTTATAAAAATAATAATTTTTGGTATATGCATGAATTCATCTTTTTTCATTCTCAAAATTTTTATAGATTTAAATTCTAATATTTCAATAGCTATAAGAGATTTAGGAAATAATCTATTTGAAAAAAATATTTGCTTCTCAGAATTAATAAATTCAATAAATACAAATATGTCTGTAGATACCTCACCTATTAATATTTTTTCTTTAGATGGTTTAATAAAAGGAACTTTAACTATTTCTCTTTTAAATTTAGTTTTTTCATATTCTTTAAGATATATTTTAATAAAAGTATTTATTTTATTATCTCCATTTGCCATATTATCTTTATCTACAACATCTACTTCTTGGTTTTTTAAAACTTGGTTAAAAAATCTTTTTTCTTTATTATTTTTACAAATTATAATATCTCTTATTTTACTAATTTTATTTTCAATGGATTATTCTTCATCAAATCTCTTAATTAAATTTTTATATATTGGAGGTATTTATGCATTAATTCA
>CANTHA010000080.1 GCA_947653375.1 uncultured Clostridium sp.
TTTTTTGGAACATTTGGAACTACATTAGGAGGAATAATAGGTGTAGTAATAAAGAAAAATTCAAATAAATTTTTAAGTTTTATTCTTTCTTTTGCATCAGGTCTTATGATGGCAATAATATGTTTTGATTTAATACCAGAAGCTTTAGGTATTAGCAGTATTCTAAATGTGATTGTAGGCATTATATTTGGAATAATTATGATGATTTTCTGCGATTTGTTGGTAGAAAATAAGTTTAATAATACAAGTAATTTTTTAGGAAAGAATAATCAGCTACTAAAAACAGGTATTATAGTATCTATTGGATTGGCAATACACAATTTTCCTGAAGGTCTGGCGATAGGCTCAGGATTTGAAGCTTCAATGAAATTGGGATTAAGTTTGGCATTAGCAATTTGCTTACATGATATACCAGAAGGAAGATTCCAAAGTAGACACCAAGTGAAAATTGCTTGATAATATGATTTGAGTTCAAGTTAAATTTAAAATAGAAAATACATACTTTATTAATAAAAAATTAGTGAAGTGTGTATTTTTTTACTTAAAATAATTGCATAAATACAGAATTTTTTGTATTAAAAGTATAAAATTTTTGATAATATGTAAGGTAGTAAAATTTGATAGGTAGTCAAATTAGCAAACCGTTAAAAATAAAAGAGTTTAGAATATTAATTTGATAGTTTTGTGAGTGGAGTTAAGTAGGCGATAGCGTATGCTATCGAATATCTTACCATCGGACAATTTATTGATAAAATTATTGATTTATTTTAGTGATGAGAAAGTAGTCAAAATGTTAGTATGATTCTTTATTTTTTTGTTGTATTATGGTAAAATTGATAAAAATACTTATTAAGAAGATAAAAAGTATATGGGTAAAGATATAATTATAGAAAGAAACTAAACGAGGGAAGAAAAATATGAAAGTTGATATTAGAAAAGGAGTATGATATGTCTTTTGAAGGTAGAGCTAAAGATTGGGATAATAATTCAAGAATAGAAAGATCAAAAATGGTAGCCGAAAAAATAAATGAAATTATAGGAAATGAAAAATATAATTCAATAATGGAATATGGATGTGCTACTGGACTTATTAGTTTGAATTTATGTGATAAATTCAAAAAAGTAACACTTATGGATTCAGAAAAAAAAATGATTAAAATAGTAAAGGAAAAACTAGATAAGAGTAAGAAAAGTAATGTGTTTCCTATTCAAATTGATTTAATGGATAAAGCATATAAAGGAGAAAAATTTGATTTAATATATACTTCTTTAACACTTCATCATATATTAGATACAAAAAAGATAATTAAAATATTTTATAATTTACTTAATGAAGATGGTATGTTGTGTATAATTGATTTAGATAAAGAAGATGGTAGTTTTCATATAAATCAAAAAGATTTTAATTTGCACAATGGATTTGAACATAGATATATCGAAAGTATATTTGAAAGTGTAGGATTTTTAAATATAAAGTCAGATACTTTTTATAATGGACAAAAGACATATAAAGAAAAAACTATACCATATTCCTTATTTTATACAGTAGGATATAAAAAATAGATATGAAAGATATTCATCAGAAAATATTGGAAAATTCTTCTAGAAATTCATTTGACAAATACAAAATAAATGTGTTTGATTCCAATGGTCAAACTTGTAGTCGTATGTGTACCCGCGAATACACATACTTTTTTTATGCTAAAAAATAGAGCAGACCGCGAAATCCACTCTATCGACTATGTATTGCTACAGTTTAGTCTTTGTCTAATTGCTCATCTTTATTTAACTGATGTTGCAATGAAAGTTCTAGCCTTACGACTTTTTCCCTTTCTACTAGCAATTTATCAACTAAATTAACAATTGCATCTCCAATGGTCACTTGTAAACCCCCTTTCGCCTTTTAGAAAAGGATAGCCTTTCCTTTAAACGTAAGGTTGTTAATATATTACTATAATTTTATATTCAAAACAAGCGAACAAAACAAAAATATTTCAAATTTTTTCCAGTAATAGTATTATTGGATTTTTGTAAATACAAAATTTTCTGTGACAAAAAATATCAAATTTTTGATAATATGTAAGGTATTAAAATTTGATAGGTAATGAATTTCAAATTTTAATAATCTAGTTTTTAACCATAGGTAAATAGGCGATAATATGGAACTTTTCTTTTTTAGAGACTTGTGATAGAATATAAAAAATAATATAGAAAAATTAAGGAGAATTATATTGAATAGATGTAGTGTATGTGGAAGAAAAGTATCAAATCAAACAACTCATTTTGGATTAGGATGTTTAAAAAATATGTGTAGTTTAATTGACATGGATAAACCTAAAAATTTAAAAGGAGAAAATTTACTTAATAAAAAAGTTGCACAAATTACAAAAAAATAAATTGCTAAATAAAGAAGAAAAAGTTTTATTAACAAATAGATACTTGACTTTGCAATTATTAAATAAAGTACCTTTAAGTGCTTATGATAATATGAAAAATAAAGTTGAAAAAGATATTGAAACTATTGGGACTAGTAAAAAGCAAACAGGTAAAACTATAATTACACTAAAGCAAGCATATGAAGTATATAAATTATATAATAAATTTCAAAACATAAAGAATAAATCAGAAGAAGTTGATTCAGAATATATACAAAATTTTTTATTTGATAATTTATTATTTGCTTTTAGTACTTATTATAGAAACAAGAAGTATCTGGGAGGAGCAATAGCTGATATTCAATTATATTTTTGGAGGGCAATTGTTAAATTATTTAAAAATAAATATCCAAATGGAACAGACTTTATAGAACATTCATTACAGGACAATCCAGAGGATAGAATGATTGTTAATGGAAAAATAGTAGATGATATAAAAAGTGATGTAAACTTTCAAAATATAATTGAAAATATATTAGTAGAAAACAAAAATAAAAGTAAATTAGATGTTACTTATGAGATAAATTATGCAAGTTCGGATTTATTTTTAGCATTAAATAATACTATGATAAATATAAGAGGAAATAGGGATAATGATAAGTGGAATTTAGATATTACAATAACAGATAGATATGATTTTACAGACTTTAAAGAAATAGATGAATATTTTGATGATAATTTAATAAAAGGATTATTTGGGAGTACTGCTAATAATATGGCTATGATATCAGTAGCTTCAGGAGTAATGCATGAATATAATGTAACAATAAAATTTAATATGGAACATAAATAATATTTACAAGGTTGCCTATGTAGTCTTATTTTTTAAAAATAAAAAAATATTTGATAAATTAACCGAATTAATATATAATACTTAAAAATAAAAGAAGGTGATAATGTGAAATACAAAAAATTTTATATTATAGTATTAAGCATAGTAATAATTAATTATATATTTTGGTTTTATCAGCTTAATTTCTGTACAATCAATCCACATTTATTACAATCAATCATATTAGCAATTCCAATTACTTTTATGATATCAATTGTTTGGTTACTAAAAAGAGAAAAAATAAAAGATATGTTAGGTATTATAATAACCATTGGCTTAATAGTAATAAGTATAGTTCTTAATTTTTTTATTCTTGTATTTGTAGCAGTAGAGGAAGGAACTTCATATGAGAATAATCCACTAAGATATGAACACATATATAATATTGCAGGATATGATACCTATACATATCAATTTCCAAATAAAATTCCAAATGATATATTAGACAGTAATAAGGTTAGATTTTTTTATTGTCCACAATTTTTGCAAGGTGGATTTAATCTTGAGTTACTTTTTGAAATGGATCATGGTGATATTGATAGCTATATTTCAAATTTTAGCCATGATATTCAAAAAGAAATAGAAATAAATAGTGAAAATAAGCATGATTTAAATTCATATGGTATACATGAGCCAAGATTTCTTTTTAATAATAATGAATATGATAACTTTTTAAAAGAAGCAAAATTTTATATATTAAAAAGTGAACCATATGAAGTTAATAATTGGAATCATGGAATTGTTCAATATATGGCAAAAAATGAGTTAGAGAAAAGGTTATTAATAGTAACACAAGTATGGTAAAAGGATTTTTACTTTTTAATTTTCTGTGCCCAAAAGTATCAAATTTTAGATGATTATTAAGGTGGTAAAATTTGATAGGTAGTTTAAATAGAGTAAGGAGAAAGAATATGTTGATAGAAGAAGTTAAAATTATTAATTTATTAGATGATATAAAACATTTAGAAGAAGTATCAGAATGGATATGGAAACAATGGGGTAAAGAACATAATAGTAAATTGGAAGATGCAATTTATAGGTCAAAATATTCATTAAATGATAAGGATATTCCTCAAATGTATATTGCTAAATATAAAGAAGAAGTAATAGGAGTTGTTTCAATATGGAGAAATGATTTAACAGCTAGACAAGATTTATACCCATGGATGGCAACATTATTTGTTAAAGAAGAATATAGAAATAAGGGTATAGGAACATTATTACAAAAGAGAGTAATAGAAGAGACTAGAAAAATGAACTACAAATATCTATATTTAATTACAAACCATGAAAATTATTATGAAAAAATGGGATGGGAATTTTTAGAAAAAGCACCTTTAGGAGATGGACATTATACTAAAATTTATAGATATGATTTAATAAATTAAAAAATACAGAAGAAAAGCCAACAAAAACAAAATATTGTAATTTTGGAGTATATGATAATGATAAATTGATTGGTGGAGCAGTAGGCTACATTACATGGAAATGGTACTTTTTGGATGAGTTATGGATAGAAGAGGTATATAGAAAAAATGGTATTGGTACAAAACTCATAGATAAAATAGAAAAATGTGCAAAAGAAAATAATTTGTTAGGTGTTAGAATGGAAACTTGGAGTTTTCAGCAAGAGAATTTTATGAAAAGATGGGATATGAGGTTTATGCAACTTTTGAAGACTGTCCACCAGGAACAATTGATTATTTTTTAAGAAAAAAGTTTTAAATAGAATGAATTATAGTTATCTAATATAATGTTTAGATATAAAATAAATAATTAAACTAAATGAGAAAGAGAATAATATAAAATGAAAGTAGATTATATTGAAATAGATAAAGCACTAGAGTATTATGGGATACATGATGATGAATATAAAAATAAATGTTATAAGTGTATAGAAGATATTAATACAATAAGTGATTTTAACACTAAAAGTGAAGAAATTTATAATATTCTGTATACTAATAAATCATTTTCGATATATACTCTTTGGAAAAGGCAAGATATGATAGAACTTTTTGGAGAACATTATAATCCTTTTATAACAAGTGTTTTAGTATTATTAGGCTATAAATTACACGAAAATAATATGATAAATAAAAATTATAGTGATACACAAAAGATATTATATAAAAAAAGAATTACAGAGACTTTAACTAATGATATTTATATTAGAAAATTAAAAAATATTAGAGTTTCACAAATGATTTGGGCTGCCTATTTTATTAATACAAAGCTAATAGAAGTTGGAAGATTGCAATATGAAAGACGTGAAAATTATATAAAAATACATATACCTTCTGGGGATAAATTAGAAATAGGAAAAGTACTAAATTCGATTAGAGATTCTAAAAGTGAAATTGAAAGATACCTAAAATTAGAAAATCCAGAATATCATTGTGATTCTTGGCTATTAAGTAATCAAATAAATAAAATTATAAATCCTAATTCTAACATTGCTAAATTTTATAAATTATTTGAGGTAAAAGATGGCGAAGATGCAAAAAAAGATATATTGAATTTTGTTTTTAATATACAAGAATGTGATAATTATAATACACTAGCAGAAAATACTACATTGAAAAAATTATTAAAGCAACAATTACTTCAAAACAAAGAATTTAGAATAGGGTGTGGAAAATTAAAAAATGAATATCTTAATGATAAGTAATATAGATAGTGATGAAAAACCAGAAAAGTTGAATCGCTGTTATTCAAAATTAGTCGTATGTGTTGTACCATGAATGCAACACATATTTTTTATTTTCTCAGTAATTTTATTATCGAATTTTTACTAGAAAAATAAAATTTTTTTAATTTACGGTTAGTTTTTTCGAAAAATATGATGTATATATAATAGAAGGAGAACCTTTCAATCAACAATTTATATGTGAATAATAAAGTTTTTCTAGCATATAAATTGAATAAATATTAATAAATAACAGGAGATACTATGAACGAAACATTTAAAATTAATGTGTATTTTGATGAAAAGGGTGAAGAAATAGAAAATTTAATATCTTATTTTTTAATTGATATATTGGAGAAAAAGGGATAATAAATTTTTATTATTTCAGCATTTGAATTTCATAAAAAGTTAGATCTAAAAGGAATTCAAATTTATTTAACTTCTAGGAAGCTTTAGCTGACGTAGAAATTAAATATGCGAAACTTAAATTTTCTTAATGACGTAAGGAATTTAGAAAATGTTAGTTCCGTTGTTTTTTATCAAGCATAGGAAGGAGAAGAAATGCTTGAGACAATAAAAACAGTAATTTATAAGGTAGCAATTTATATAAGATTATCCAAAGAAGATGTAGACAAATGCTATGATGAAAGCGAAAGTATTACCAATCAAAAATCCTTATTAACAGAATATGTAGAAAGTTTAGGTTGGGAATATGAACTTGTAGACATTTATATTGATCCAGGATATACAGGCACAAATTTTAACAGACCAGATTTCCAAAGAATGATTAGAGATATTGAAAACGGAAAAGTAAACATGGTTGTAACAAAAGACTTATCACGTTTAGGTCGTGATTACATAGAAACAGGTGAATATATTGAAAAATGGTTTCCAGAGCATAAAGTTAGATATATTTCTGTAACAGATGGAATTGATACTTTTGCAGTTAATAATGGTAATAATGATATAGCACCCTTTAAATCTATCCTAAATGATATGTATTCTAAAGATTTATCAAAAAAGATTAGGACAGCCTTA
>CANTHA010000081.1 GCA_947653375.1 uncultured Clostridium sp.
TATCCTGTTCTTCTTTTAACTCAATTACTGTTACCTTATCTTGTAACACTTCTTTTCTGAATATATTTTTATCTATCCATTCTCTTATTTCTGGGTTTGCCCTATATACTATTGCAATAGCTATTAACAATATTGTAATTACTACTATTATAATTGATATAATTACTTTGTTTTTGTTTATTTTCTCTTTTTTAGAGTTATTCCATAAATCTTTCATCTTATTACTCCTTATCATTTGTTAGTTATGTTATATCAGTTTTTATTATTTTTTTCAATATTATTTTTTTAAGTTTCGAATTTTTAAAATGATTAGTTTTTCCAAAAGTTATAATATATAGTAAAATAGTACAATTTGCTGGTCAGACTAATCATATAAATAAGTTTAATGAATTTTAAATATATAAAAGTTAATCTATCTTATCTGTAATAATAAACGTCTTCCCAAACTGCACATTATTCTATTTTACTATATATTATAACTTTTAAATGAAAATTAAAAGGTCGAAACTTAAATATTTTTTAAACGTTTAAAAGTTTTAATGTAAAGTTTTTGTTTTTACTAATCCAATTTTAATTATTTGAATTAATCCTAAATAACCAAATATTGGATATAATAAATTAACTAAATTAGAGAATCCAATTTTAGAAATTAATACTGATATTATACACATAATAATAGCAATCTGTATATAACTTTTTCTACTTTTAGTAGTATTTTGTAAAAAACTTGTTCCTAATGAAATTGATGTTGTAAAAATTGATCCTAAAATAATAGCTCCATATATTAACTTTAAAAATTTAAACATATTTGAAACTACATATACTGCTGGCATTTCAAGTTTTGATATATCTACATCTACTCTGATTAATATAAAAAATACTATTAAAGATAATATTATAGTTATTAATGAGCTAAATATTGAAACTAAAATTATTTGTTTATTTGATTTTATTAAATCTTTTAATGTTATCAAAACAGGAATAAGCAAAATGCTATTATAGCTACAATATAAAATTGCACTTAATATAAAGTTTGATTTGTTTGTTTCTATAATATATTTTTCTATATTTGGTAAATTTATATATTTTAAATTTATTACACCAATTATTAGAAGAAATATAATTAATATAGGTACTAATATTTCATTAGCTTTTACTACTCCTTTAATGCTTGTCATAAATATAATTAAACTTAATATTGCTAAAATTGTACTTCCTATTAAACTGTTAATACCAAACTCTTGCTCGAAATATGCACCAAATCCTGCAATCATTATAAAAAATGTTATTAATATAAATAGGTTTATTACTATATTAATAATATTTCTTAAATTTAGAAATTTACTTTTTTCATTAAGCTTAGGTTTTATTATTGTATTTAATAAATCTAAATAAGTGTTGATTTTATATTTGTCTATTAATTGTAATGTTTTATAAATAATTAATCCCATTAGTATACTAGAAATAATTATTCCTATTATTCCTTTTAATCCATATGAAAAAAAGAATAAATTTATTTCTTGACCTGAAGCAAATCCCGCTCCTATTAATGTTCCTATTATAACAAATACTATTTTCCACATATAAAAATCTCCATTTCATTATGCATAATTATCTGTATGGAGCTTTTCTTCGCTTTGCTCGAAAATTCCTACAATATAAAAAACTCCATTTCATTACGTATAATTATCTTGTACGGAGCTTTTCTTCGCTTCGCTCGAAAATTCCTACAATATAAAAAACTCCATTTCATTACGCATAATTATCTTGTACGGAGCTTTTCTTCGCTTCGCTCGAAAATTCCTACAATATAAAAAACTCCCATATTATTTTATGGAAGTTTTTTTTATTTATTCTATTTCTTTACTCTTCTAACTTGCCAAACTATTATTCCAGTTATAATTATTAGTATTGGTACCATAAATATGATTACTCTTATTATTGTATCTTGCTCTTTAGTTGCTGTATATGTTACAGTTCCTGTATTTTTTCTTGCTGTTATATCTTCTTCTCTATCTACTAAATATGCAATACTGTTTAATACCAAATCTTTATTATATGCTAATTGTATAGCTCCATACTGTGAATTTTCTATTAGCTGATAATCTGTTATAAAGAAGTTTTCTCCATATATTACTAATTTTGAACTTACTTGACTTTGTCCTTCATCTTCATTTGCTTCTTTTATAATTTTTTCTAATTCAGCTCCTACTGTAAAACTTTCTCTTTTTTCACTTTCTGATGGGTTAGGATCTTGATTATTAAAGTTTGTTCTAAAATATGATCCTTCACTCGTAACTGCTAAATCTACTGCCATTACATTTAACTCGTCTAATTTTTCATCATTTACTATATTTATTTTAGTAGCATTTACAAATATTACTCCTGTTGTGTTATATAAATCTTCTGTTATAACATCTTGTTGAATTTCTGGAATAATTAAGTCTGGTGAATTTTTTAACATTTTACTAGAATCTGTCTCTCTTATAATTCCTGTTTCAAATGGATTTACACCATATAATGCTAATATCTTATTTACATTTTTAAGTTCTGTTTTATTTGTTACTGCTGCATTTAACCATAATATATTTTTACCTGAATTTATATAATCTATAATTGCATTTGTTGTTATATCATCAAAATCTTTACTAGGTGTTGTTATTACTAATGTGTCACAATCTTCAGGTACTTTTCCTGCTGTTAGTATATTTAATGTGCTTACTTCATTTATTTCATTTTCTAAATACATGTTTAAATAGTTCATATTCTCATTTAATGAAAACTCTCCATATCCTTCTAAAAAATATACTTTTGGCATTTTATCTGTTGTAACAGATAATATACTACTTGTTAATTTTTCCTCTGCGATACTTATAGTTTTATAAGATGATGTATCATATGTTACTAAATCTTGATCTGTTAATACTTTTGAATGCTCTCCGCATTTTACTATTATACCTTGCATTCCACTTTCTATTCCGTATTCATTAGCTAAATCTGGTCTACTATTTACATCTACTACTTCTGTAATAATTCTTTCATTAGCTTTTTTATATTGCTTTGCTAAATCTACTTCTGAATCATCATCTGGATATCCTACAAAATATATATTTACATCTTTATCTATATTTTTAACTTTTTCTTTACTTTCATCTGTTAAAGTATATAATTTTTCCTGACTAAAATCTATTGGTGTTAATTCTAATTTTTGCATTAACATGTTTATTATTAGGAAAATTAAAATTACTATTGCTACTAATATAGCTGTTTTTGTTCCATTTATTAACCATTTCTTTTTTATTGTCTTTATAAATCTATTTGGCTCTTTTTCTTTACTGTCTTTCTTACTTTTATTTTCTTTTTTGTTCAATTTTAAATACCTCCTCTATCTTACACTTTTCCTTCTTTGCATTACAATAATAGTAAGTATTATACAACTAATCGTAAATGTTATATATGTTACTGTATCTGCAATATCAATTTGTCCTGTTGGAAATTTTGAAAACATGTTAATTAGAGAAAAGTTTGTAAATATACTACTAAATTGTGGTAAAAACCATGTTAATATAAAAAATCCTATTGTAATAACTCCTGCTATAATTTGATTTTCTGTAATGCTTGAAGCTAGTATTCCAAATGATATATATGCTATTGCCAATAATAAAAATCCTAATAATGTAACAAGTGCAGTAGTAATATGCGGTGTTCCAAAATAGCAAAGTATAGCAAAATACATAAAAGTACATAACTCTGTTATTATAACAATTAATGTTGCTGCTATGAATTTTCCTAAAATTACTTTAGTTATACTAAGTGGTGATGTTAGTAATAATTGTTCTGTCCCTGTTTTTCTTTCTTCTGCAATTGTTCTCATTGTAAGTATTGGAATAATAAATGTTAATATTGTTGCTCCTGAATAAAATATGTATTCGAAATTTGTACTTTGGTAATTAAATACATCTGTATAAAAAAATATACTAAACATTATTAAAAATAATCCTATAAACACATATCCAATAGGAGAGTAAAAATAAGATTTAAATTCTTTTTTTATTATAGCCCACATTATTTATTACCTCCTTCTATTAATTTCATAAATGCATCTTCTAATGTACTATCTGCTTTTTTCATTTCAAATATTGTAATATTTTCTTTTGCAAGTTCAGAAAATATTGTTTTTCTTAAATCCATGTCTTTTTGTGCTTCTAACATATATTGCTTTGTTCCGTCTCCATTTTCTTGTATTAATTCTAATTTTTTCATTCCTTCAATTTTAATATCTTTCATTTTATCGTTATTATCTTCTACTGTTAAATATATATTATTATTACTTGCCACTTTTTCTTCTAAATTTTCAGGTGTGTCTATAGCTACTATCTTACCTTTATTTATTATTATTACTTTATTACAGATTTGACTTACCTCTGATAAGATATGTGAACTTAAAATAACTGTATGAGTTTTTCCTAATTCTTTTATTAAATTCCTAATCTCTGTTATTTGCTTTGGATCTAAACCTACAGTTGGTTCATCTAATATTAATATTTTAGGATTTCCAACTAATGCTCCTGCCATGCTAACTCTTTGCTTATACCCTCTTGATAGGTTTTTTATTAATTTTTTTTCTACATCTTTTAGGCCTGTCTGTTTTATAATTTCTTCTACTTTTTGTTTTCTTTCTTTTTTTTCTACTTTTTTTATTTCAGCCATATATCTTACAAATTCTTTTACTGTTAAATCTGTATAAAGTGGTACTCCTTCTGGCATATATCCTATATTAGTTTTTGCCTTTTTAGGTCTTCTTAATGTGTCATAACCATCTATTATAATATTTCCTTCTGTTTGCTCAATAAAACCTGTAAGCATATTCATTGTTGTACTTTTTCCCGCACCATTTGGTCCAAGAAGTCCAACTATTTCACCTTCTTTTATTGTAAAACTAATATTGTCTACGGCTACTATTTTTCCATACTTTTTTGTAACATTTTTAACTTCTATCACAAAAAATACCTCCTTTAATTGTTTTATACCTATATCCCTAACATCTTATCATTTTAAAATTCTAATGTAAAGTAATTCACAAAAATTTCACAATATGCTTCATATCTTGTTTGTATCTGAATATTTATTAATTAGAAATGAGGTTATTTTATGGAATTTATTTATCCTTTTGTTATTGCTTTTATGCTTGTATTCTTTGCTGAATTAGGGGATAAAACTCAACTTTTAGTTTTATCTTTTTCTACTAAGGATAAGGCTCGTAATATTTTATTTGGTGTAGCATTGGGTACTTTTTTTAGCCATGGTTTAGCTATTTTATTTGGTAGTAAACTTGGTTCTTTTGAAAATTCTACTTTTAGTTTTTATGCTGATATTTTTACATATAGTTCTTTTCTATTATTTGGCATTTTAGGTTTTATATGTACAAATAAAGATAATGATGAAACCTCTTCCAAATCTTCTCTTTTAAATAAACTTAATAATATTAAACTAAATTATATTTTAATAATTGCTTTAAGTATTGTTATTGGAGAAATTGGTGATAAAACTTTTTTAGCATCTTTAGGACTTGGATTACAGTATCCTAGTAGTAAATTTTCTTTAATTTTGGGTTCTATTACTGGTATGGTACTTAGTAATTCGTTTGCTTTATTTTTTGGTAAATTTTTAGGTAATAAATTGAAGCCTTCTTTAGTTCAATTTTTATCAAATATTATTTTTATATTATTTGGAATTTTGGGATTTGTTTGTATGTTTTTATCTACAGTTTTGTAATTTTTTGTAGATTTATTTAAGTGTCAACCTTTTTACTTTAATATAAAAGTTATAATATATAAACTAATTATTTTTAAAAAATTTAAATTTGAACGTTGTTATAGTTGACATGAAGTATAATTTATGCTATTATTATTATTGTTATTTGGGTCAGTAGCTCAGCTGGATAGAGCACAGGCCTTCTAAGCCTGGGGTCGGGGGTTCGAACCCCTCCTGGCTCACCACGACAAAAAACATTGATTTCAATAGTTATCAATGTTTTTATTTTTTTATTTTTCTTTTCTATATCTTCTATTTTTTCTATATTTTCTATTGTCTAGTGTGTCAAAAAGTGTGTCAAATTTTATTAAAATTTATAGCTCCTAACAGATATATTTTTTTAGTAATTATTGTATTATCTCTTATAAATTCCAACTCTTTATCTGTAAATAATTCTTTATTTTCTTTAATCCTCTCTAATATAAATCTTTCAATACTTTCATTTAATACTACATTTTTTTCTGCATTTTTCATATTATACATTCCTCCATTTATTTTTTAGAAGCTTCTTAATGAAGAATATATCTTATCTTATCCACTATGGTGGAAATTTTATGAAAGTGCCTTTTTTATTTATAAAAATAAAAAAGTAATACTATTGTACTACTTTATATAATTCTTTAATATCAATATTTAATGCTTTTGAAATTCTTTCAAGAACTGAAATTGACGGCTCTTTTTCATTCTTTTCTATATAGTTTAAATGTGAAGTTGAAATACCTGTTAATTTTGAAAGTTCCTGTAAACTTATTCCGCTTTTCTTTTCTGATTTGTTTTAATAAAACCTCTATTCTCATACTTTTCCACCTTTTATTTTTTAGTATGTCCAATATTTTTAATAACATACTTTTTGTCCACTATGGTGGAAAAATGCCATTTTCTTATATAAAAAAAGCACTGCCATAAAAGGTCAGTACTTTTAAAATTCCCAATGATATTTTACTATAGTTTTATGTGTTTGTTTGTTGAAATTTGTCGAAGAAATTATATTTTTAAACTTTCTTTAAAAATATATTGACAATTTAATTTAATATAATTATAAAGAATATATTATTATTAAAAACGAGATTAATAAGGGGTAGATTTTTCATATACATCTGCTTTTTATTTTTTTATTTTAAATAAAAAAAGAGGTAGACTGAAATTAATCAATCTACCTCGGAAAATCTTATAAGACAA
>CANTHA010000082.1 GCA_947653375.1 uncultured Clostridium sp.
ATGCCCTTTTTATATTATTTTGGTTTTATTTTTATAAATTTTTCTTTCAAACTATATCCCTTCATAATTTTTTTTAATTTCTGGTCCATATTTATTTATTATTTTTTCTAGTATCTCTTGATCTCCAGAATACATTTTTTCTCTTTCTTTAATCAACTTTTTCATTTCTTCATCTTCTACAGTATAACCTTTTTTTGACATATTTGCTATTTTAGATGATAATATTTCTAATGCAACCTCTAATTTTGTATTTAAACTCATTTCACCCATTATAATATACTCCTCTTAAAAATACCTATATAAAAATATATTTATATAGGTTATTTGGTGCGCCATCTCGGCTTCGAACCGAGGACCTCCAGATTAAGAGTCTGTTGCTCTACCAACTGAGCTAATAGCGCACATTCTAATATCTTTTGCTATTATATTACCTTTTATTATCTTTGTCAATAATTTTATATTTTTAAGTTTCGACTTTTTTATTTTAATTTAAAAGTTATAATATATAGTAAAATAGAATAATGCGCAGTTTGGGAAGACATTTGTTACTATAGATAAGCTAGATTAACTCTTCTATTTTTGAAATTTATTAAACTTATTTATATGTTTAGTCTGACCAGCAAATTGTACTATTTTACTATATATTATAACTTTTGTATAAACTAATTATTTTTAAAAATGAAATTTGAATTTTATTTACAAAACAAATGAAAGTAGATTTCTCATATCTACTTCCATTTTATCTTTTAAATACATTTTAAACTTTTTTATAAAATTAATTTATGGATTACCATTAGCTTCTGGCACTGTTGGATTTGGATTTTTTGGTTGATTTTCTTCAGGTGGTATTACTTCAGGTTCATTAACAGTTGGTGGACTTGGAATATTTGGCTCTGTACTTGGTTCAACTGGAGGTGCTATAACCTCTCCTGAAGTTCCTCTTAAAATAATCTTTGTCATAGCATCATATGTATCTCTAGAAAGTAATTTTGTGGAAATAACTTTTCCATTTAGCATTTTTGTTATATATGTCTCTGTTTTCAAACCATTTGCTCCATTTTGTTTAACTTTTTCTGTTCCCACTGGAATACTTCCATCATCCACATATTGTGTATTAAAAGGTATAGATGCTACAGTTTTTGTACTAAAACTAAATGTATATTCATTTTCTTCTTTTATACCATATATTGATACAGTAGCAATTCCACCTTGTGCACTAGCAACAATCCTTATTGGAAATTGTCTTGTATTTTTAAATTTAAAATCTGTCATACCATAAACAACTGTTGCATCTCTTCCTGCCGTTACATAAGATGGAACAAATTGATGATTTCTTCTTTCTACTGTTTCTAAATTTGCCATTAATATAGCATTATATAATGTAGAAGAAATCTGACATATTCCTCCACCTATACCATCAACAACTTCACCATTTTCATACACTTTTGCATTTTTATATCCTGCTGATGCAGTTCTCGCTCCTAATGCTTTATTATATGAGAAAGTATCACCTGCTAAAACTACTTTTCCGTTAATTTTTCTACATGCTATATTTAAATTTGTAGTTCTATCTGCATCACCTGAATTATATCTAGTAGTAAATGTTGCTAATTTATCTGGAAATGCTTCAGTCCCTATATCATTAAGTGTCACTTTTGGTTTTGTTATTTTAAGAGGAATTACATATTCTTCCTTCTCCTCTGCTAATATTTGTTTTGCTTGTTCTACATCAAAATCTATTCCTTGTACTTCTGGATAAACTGCAAATGGATTTCTTGTATAATAAGCATCTTTTGCTTCCTGATATACTTCATTATGTATTTTTTCAATATCTATTTGTTCTGGCTTCTTATCTATTACAGGTATTTCTATATATTCTTCATTAAAATATGGTTCATTCAATTTTTCTTTTAACTTTTCAATTAATAAATCTGTATTTACATATATTCCTTCTTTACCTTTTGTAATTATTAATTCATTTTCTTCTACTGAATAACTTGATTCTATTACTACATTTGGTAGATTAACACCTATATCTTCTATAGTTTGTTTTACAATTTCATCATTTAATGACATTGGAACATCTATATCTTTTTTTGATATGAGTGTAAATAATATTTTATAATTATTTACAAATATATTATTATTTTTACCTATTGAACATGCTTCATCTACTGCTTTTTCCATATCATAGTTTACTTCTAATAAAACAGGATTAATTGTTGTTTCATAATCTTGATATTTTATTTTAATTTCTTTTTCATTTTTTTCACTATAAACTGCATTTAACTTTTCTTTTGCTTCATTTCTAGTTAATCCTGCAACCTCTATCCCTTCTATTGTAACTCCTGAAATAATTTTTTCATTGTTAGAATTCATTATTGCAAAAATTGTTGATATAAATAATATAATTGCAGTTACAATTATTATTACAGAAATAATAATAACTTTTTTATTTTTTAGTTTATTAGTTTTGTCTTGCATTGCTTTTTTATCAGTATCATCAGCTTTTTCTACTTTTGTAAATAATGTTTTATCATTATCAATTGTTTCTTTATTGTCTTGTTTTGGCTGTTCTTCTACTTTTTCCTTCTCTTTTACTATTTCCTCACTCATTTTCTCTCCCCTTAATTTAATTTTAATATAATATATCACAAAGTTACTATTTTGACAATATACTCTATATATTTTATATTCTAAATATATATATTTATTAGTATAGATATATATGTATATAATCTAAATTTTTCCCGAAATTTTTAATTTTTTTTTGAAAATACTTGAATAATGTAAAATTTAATATTATAATGTAAAAAGCAAAAGATAAATAAGGAGAGAATTCATATGGAATTAACAAAGAATATCTTTTTTAATACAGATAAATTAATAGAAAATAGTAAAGTAAAAATATCATATACTGGAGAACTTTTTCAAAATTGTTCTGAAAAAGTATTTATTCATTATGGATTTGGAACAAATTGGAATTTTATTGATGAATTAGAAATGGAAAAAACAGATTTAGGCTTTCAAGCAGAAATCGAGTTAAAAGAAGGTGATACTTTTAATTTCTGTTTTAAAGATCAAAATGATTCTTGGGATAATAATAATGGAAATAATTATATATTTCCATTGGAAAAAGTTCAGACTGAATTAATTGTTTTAGATGACGAACCAGTGTCTTTAGGTTCTGCTAGAAAATTAAGAAAATCATATTTATGGAGTAAAAAACTTCGTTTAGCAGTTTACAAACTTATAACATATTTTCCAAAAATTATATCAGGAAATTATTATAGAAAAAAACTTAATAATTCATAATAAAAAACCACAAATATGTGGTTTTTTTATGTTATTACCCAACCTCCATTTATTGATATAATTTGTCCTGTAGTATAATTATCTTCAATAAGCCAATCAACACATTTGGAAATATCTATTGTTTCTCCTAATTTATTTAAAGGAATTTCTCCTTTCAAATCATTTATTTCTTTTTCTGAAAATATATTATTCATATTTGTTTGTATTAATCCTGGAGCAATTGAATTTACTCTTATATTAGATGGTCCTAATTCTTTTGCTAATCCTTTTGTTAATCCATCCATACCTGCTTTAGAAATTGAATATATTACTTCTAAAGCTCCTCCTACTAATCCCCATATTGATGAAATATTAATTATACATCCTGATTTATTTTGTATCATATTTTTTGTTACCTCTTGTGACATTACAAATGCAGAATATAAATTATTATTAATTACTCTATTCCAGTCATCATCTGTTTCTTCAGTAAACAACTTATATTCTGATATTCCTGCATTATTTATTAATATATCTACTTTTCCATATTTATTTACCGTATATTTTACTAAGTTTCTAGCTTC
Source organism: uncultured Clostridium sp. (assembly GCA_947653375.1). Classification (GTDB taxonomy): domain Bacteria; phylum Bacillota; class Clostridia; order TANB77; family CAG-508; genus CAG-269. The sequence continues at coordinate 3,879 of CANTHA010000082.1, forward strand.
TTCTCTTTTTGAAACATCTGCTTTAAAAATATCAATTTTAATATTTTCTTTTTCTAATTTACTTTTTAGTTCTATTGCTTCTTTTTCAGAATTATTATAATTTGCTATTACTTTTATATTATTTTTTGATAAATTTTTTGCTATTTCTCTACCTATTCCTCTTGAAGCTCCTGTTACTATTGCAATTTTTTCCATAAACTTCTCCTATATTTATATAAAATAAAAATTTAGTAATTTGAATTATTATTTTTAATAATTATACACAATTTAATTTTATAGTTCAATAATTTTAAAACTTAATTTTCACTACCTTATGTATAAGGATTCTATTATAATAATATTTTTAAATTTTTTCCTATTACAAAAATTTAATTTTTAAGTTAAATTAGTTGACAACAAAAAAATTATGTATACAATCAATTACATAAATACATAAAAAGAAAGGAGGTTAATTATGGCAAATATTAGAGAAATTGATTATGATCAAATAATTACTAAAGCATCTCAAATAGCAAATGATGCAAATGAGATGCAAAAATCTATTAAATTAGCTTTTGAAAAAATTCAATCTATGAGTAATAATTGGTTTGGAAATTCTTATGATAATTTCATTGATACTGTTAATATGTCTATTACAGGATTAAATAACTTATTTGAAATTACTGTAAGTGATATTCCACATGAAATTGCAGCAAAAGCAAAATCTTATGCTGCATCAAATCAGGCTGTTGCTAGCGTTAACTTAAAAGAACAAGTAGCTATTATATTAGCTAAAATTCCAATAACAAATAAAGGAGCTAAACTTAGATTTAAAAGTTCCGAAGTATCTACTGACCAGGCTGGAATTAAAGCGAAGTTTGAAAGTGCAAAATCTTATGCAGATAAAGCCAAAGCTGTAGCTAAATCTCTTTCTGCTGATTGGCAAAGTATTTCAGGAGATACTAATATTGAAGAATTAGTACAAGCATTTATAAGAGTACAAGGAATTATTAAAGCCCTTTCTGAAGCACTAGATCGTCAAATATCAGCACAAATTACTACAATTGATACAATAGAAAGAGCATCTAATAATGTTGACAAACCTTTTGGTGTTCTTTCTACGATGGTTGATACAGCAGTAACTAGTGCTAAATTAGCACAAACAGATATTGAACAATCAGCTACTGATTTATGGATAAATCTTTTAGGCAAAAATTAAAAATAATATAATATATTTCATTTTAACTAATATATAATAATGAAATATTCTTAATTAAAAAGATGAAGTAAAATTTTTATTATTATACTTTATCTTTTTAATTATTTAATAACTAATATAAATTTATTAAATAAAATAATTACTAGTTTCAATTTTATTTGATTACAAGGAGATAAAATAGATGTTACTTACTCTTATAGGAAAAAATTCTTTAAATAAGCTAATCTTACCAAAAGAAATAATGGGTAATTATTGGCTATGTGATAAAGATAGTGAAAAAAAATAATTAATATAGAAAGTGTAAATAATACTTGGCAAATTAAAAGTACATATCAGTATAAAATTATTAATAACAAAAATATTATTTTTAACAATAATTCAATAACTATTTATAAAAATGGAGGCGAAATTTTAGATAAAGTTATCTTAAAAAACCATAATTTTTATTATGTGACCATAGGCAATAGTGATGATATATATATACTTTATTGTTCTCCAATATATGAAGATAATTTTTCTCATTTACATATAAACAATGTTTCTACTATTTTTGTTGGTAAAGATAAAAATAGTAATCATATAGTATATGATTATCCTCTTGTGTCTAAGATACATGCCGAAATACTCTTTTTAAATGGGATATATTGGATAAAAAATAATGATAATCTATTTAATACATATGTTAATGATAAGCCTATATCTGATTCAACAATTATGTTGTCTAATGGGGATAGAATTTCCATATTTGGTTTAACAATTATTATAATAAATAAAGAATTATTTATTAATAATCCTTTAAATACTGTTAGTTGGAATAAAAATTTTTTTACTTTATGTAATGATTCTAATGATAATTTATTACAACCAGAAGAAGACGAAGACTTTAATAAATATGTGAATAATGATTATTTCTTAAGGACGCCTAGAATGTTAGATTTAATAGAAGAGACAGAAATAAAAGTATCTTCTCCACAAATTTCTGAAAAAAATAGAGAATTACCTACAGCATTAGTTTTAGGTTCAACACTATCAATGGGAGCAATGACACTTGTAATCATTATACAAACTTTTAATAATTTTTTTGACGGTAAATTAGATAAACAAAGTCTTATATTTAGTTTATTAATGTCATTTATAATGCTTTTAACTACTGTGTTAATTCCTGTACTTAATAGATGTTATTCTATTAAAATAAAAAATTTAAATGAAAAGGATACATTTGAAAGGTATAAAAAATATATAGAAAATAAAAAAAGAGAAATTGAGAAAATTTTGAAAAAAAATCGTTCTATTTTATACAATACTTATATTACATCGGAACAATGTATGGATGTAATATTAAACCATACAGAAAGATTATGGGAAAGAAAAATATCTGATGAAGATTTTTTAACTGTTAGACTTGGAGTAGGAGATATTCCTTCAAATATAAAATTATCATACTCAATAGATGAAACCATTGATAAAGATAATGAAATATATAAATTAATGTTTGAATGTATTGAAAAAGCGAAAATATTAAAAGATTCTCCTGTACTTATATCATTAGTAGATAAAAATATCTCTGCTATTATTTATGAAAAGGAAGAGTCAAAATATAGATATATTCAAAATTTATTGTTACAACTAATAACATTTCAAAGTTATGCTGAATTAAAATTAGTCTTTTTGTTAAAAGCTAATATTGATAAAAAATGGGATTTTGTAAAGATGTTTCCTCATGTATGGAGTAATTCAAAAGAAATACGTTTTTTTGCTGATGGTTCTAGTAGCATAAATGAAGTTTCTCAGTATTTAGAAAATGAACTAAATAAAAGACTTAAAAAAGAACAGCTAAACTATAAAAATACTATACCTTATT
>CANTHA010000083.1 GCA_947653375.1 uncultured Clostridium sp.
TTATACTTGGATATTCACTAGTACCATTATAAGCAATTTCTCCCTGCTCTTCAAATGCTTCACTTTCTACTTCTTGCTCTTGTGACACTTCACTTTCTTCTACTTCTGTTTGTTCAACAATTTCAGTTGTTGGCAAATCCTTTATTTCTTCATCTGTCATTTCATAAGTTGCAATATCTGTTACTGCATCTGTAACTTTTTCTACTACTTCTTTTTGTAATTCTTTATCATCACTAAATCCAAATACTACAAATAAAATAAAACACATCATTATTACTGATGTGATTACTTTAAATTTATTATTCTTTTTCATATTTTTCCTCCTTATATTAAAATTTTTCCTAATAAAAAACCAATTATTGATGTTGCAATACCTGATATTATTAACCATGATAGTTTGTCCCAATTCTTACATGGTTTTTCCTCTATCTTTTTAAGTCTATTATTCATTTCATTATTATCTTCTCTTAATGCCTTTGTTTCCATCGCAATTTCTTTTACTGCTATTGTTAACTCTTTTATTTCTCCTACATCACTTTCTAATTTATCTAGTCTTTTATGTGCTGATTTTACAGACTGGTTATTTTCTATAATCATTTGCATATACTTCTCTTCCATACTATTATCCTTCCTTTTTGTAACCAACTATTTTTTTTATTAAAACAGTGCCAGTATTATCGACATAACGTTCAGTGTTCATAATAAAATATTGATATTGTATTATACTATTTTGTTGTAATACACAATCACTAAATCTTAAATATATTCTATTAGCAGAAGCTATCTGATTTTGAACAATCATTAAAGTCGTAGCATCATTTATTTTAGGATTATGTATTTCGTTTACTGTTTTTTTGTTTCCATATTCTCCATAAATTTTAATTTTACTGTAATTATTTATATTAAAATTTGTTACAATGCTATTTAAAGATATTGTTCCAGTAGAACCCGTCTCACTTTCATATAATATTTCTCCATCACACTTTGAAGAAATAGTTTCATTTAAATTATTTATTTCTTGTATATCTACTTTTGATGTTTTTAATGTATTAATCTCTTGTTGTAAATGTCCCGCTGCATCTTCTGTTAATTGATCTTTCATATTATTAAACCATGTAGTAAATTCTGTTTCTGCTGGTTCTGTAAATTCTTCAAACCAAGTATTGTAATTATTATCTGCTTCAAGCATTTTTTCTTGAAACCATGTTTGATATTGATTGAATAATGTTGTTGTATCAACCTGTTCAATTACTCCTTTTACAATTCCACATAAACTATTATTTAGTCTTGTATCTACTATATTTGCTTGTGTAACTACTGATGAATTTTTATTTATTGTTACATCTGCTAATCCTAATTCATATATATTAGAATTTCTTGTTAAATCAACTGCTATTGGATTTGTAGCTGGTATTCCTTTGAGTACTTCTATAGTAATTTTTCTAGTTTCTACATTTAATCTTGCAACAACTCTATCTATTCTATTAAAATTTGTATCTGAATTTTCAATTGTTATTGTTTCTCCTTCTTCTTCTACTTTGCCACGATGTCCATTTATAAAACATCTACCTGTTTGAATTTTTAAATTCATTCCAGTATCAGCTAATACCTGCATACCTACAGACGGATTAGGATAAACTCCATTTCCTATAAAATCAGCGAAAAACTCCGAAAAAAAAGAAGCATCTTGTGCTCTGTCATAAATAGGATTTCCGATAATCGTCAAACCCTTCTATATTACTATTAAAAAATCCACTTATCATTATATCACTCCTTTCAAATAATAATCTTCTCCAAAAATGACTTCTACATTTTCTTCTGAACCATTAAATACATGAGATATTTGCACAATTCTATTATCTAAATTAATATCTAATCTTTCACTTTTATACATAGCTAAATCCCCTAAATCAAAATCTTTTCTATATTCTAAATTTGAATTTGTATCTATATCAAATTCTGCTATTTCTACTTTATTATATTCTTGTAGTTTTTCTAGCCCTCTTTCTTTTAGTGTTTCTCTATATTGTGCATCTGTCATATTTTCTTCTTGTCTCAAGTCTCTAGCATCAATATATAGTTCTTGTCTCTCTTCTCCTTCTTGTACTTTATCTATTTCTACTACAACTCTATTTTGTGCTTTTCCTTCTCCTGCTACATAAACATAGTTCTTATATTTACTTTCATCATAAGAATAATTTTCTTTTTTTATATTTTCAAAGTTTTCTGAAAATACAACCCAAGAATTTCTAGTTTGTTTGTCTGTTCTATCTAAACCTTTCCAAACATTAAAATAAAATAAATTATTAATATAGTCATAATCAATATTAAATGTTAATTCATCATTTTTAAATAAATCATACAAAATAGTTTTAATATCTTTTCCTGTACTTTGATAACTAGTTTTTGAACCTAAACCTTTTAATTGTCCAAGTCTTAATTTTCCATTAAAAAGAGGATTATCACAATTAATGCAAAAATCCTCTACAATTTTTCTTGCTATTTCTTCACTAGTTCCTGAAAATGTATTTGTCACTGGAATAATCCTATCTTCTAGCTTTTTTTCTAAAAAATTTCCTGATAAAGTTATATTTATATTTTGTATATCAAAACTATTTTTATAGCTTTCAATAACTGCTGTTTCTCTAAAATCTTTACAATAAATGTATTTACACTTATTCTTTTTTAATTCTAAAAAATCATCTAATCCAATTTCAATTGTAAAATTTCCTACATCATAATATTTTCTTGTCCAAGAAAAACTCATAAAAGTATCAATTATTTTTACAACATTAAAATTTTTATCTAAAAATAATAATTCCATATTATCACACTCCCAGATACTTTTTATAAAAGTAAACATTTATTTCCATATCTTGATAACCTTCGTCTGAGCTGTACTTCATTACATTATCTCCTACATCAAGATTAAAAAATGAACTTTTTCTATCAATTTTTTGCATTATATTTTCCCCGTTTAGTTTTATAGCTTTTTTTCTTTTGTTGGTATTTATATATAAAACATCATTTAATTTCATTTCACAATTTACAAGTATAAATTTATCATTTAATAATATTTTAGGATTAGATACATCATTAGTAGCTTTTATATAAATTTCACAACCAGTTTCACAATCTCCATCATTTAATAATTTAACATTATTGTTATATGTTTTATAGCTCATTACAATGCCTTTATTTTCTAATATAACAAGTGGAAAAGCGAATAAAGGTGTTATTTTAGCTATATTCTTTCCATAATTGTCAACTGAAGAAAAGTATGGTTCTGGACAATCTAATGTAATTTCAAAATCATAATAACTATTCATATTAGAATTAGTAAATTTAAAAGAGGATAAAACATAATTAATTTGTTTATCCTCTTTATTTCTTTTTACTATTAAAGAACCATCTTGTTTTGGATTAAAAAAACTTATCAACTTTTTTCTGTTTATATCTTCATTGTCATTTTTTTCTATATCTCCAACTATTCTAATTTCGCGTGGTTCTATTTTTCTATATGATACTATTGAACCATCTTGATTACTATCTTCATGTTTTATTGTATATTGACTTGCTTCTAGTCCCTCAATTGAAATAATATTAAATTCTGTACCTTCTTTATTCATTTCAATAATTTTATTATTTGACTTGAATGTTAGTTCCATTTTATATTCCATATGATAACCCCCTTAATTGCCTTACACTTTGTCTTTGTTGTTCATACGGCGATGCTTGTTTGTCATAGAAGTTTTGTGTATTGTTTATTGTAGTTTGAGTATCTCTTGCTATTACTATTGGTTGTTCTCTATTAGATTGTAAAATCGCTTTTGCATTTATTGAACCAGTTTCTATTGCTACTGCATTATTCATTTCTTGTATTATATGATTGTTTAAATCATCTAAATTAAAACTATCCTTTATTCCTTTTGCTACTTTTTTCGTTTTCAATAACATTTTGGGAGTTTCTTTATCTATACCTGTTATAAAGTTATCCATCATATCTATTGTCCACTTATCATCATCTTTTAGAGGTCCTATATCTGGTGTAGTATGATGTAAATATTGACTAATTATCTCACTAATTTTTGTAACTGCTCCTCTTACAAGTTCTTTTGCTTTTGATATACCAGATGATATATTGCTAGTTAAATCATATCCCCAAGTTTCTCCATCTACATTATCATTAAATCCTGTATTAACATCAGAAGCTAATTTTTCAGCACTTTGTTTAACTGTTGTATCTGTCCTTAACTCTTCTGATGCTCCTAAAATTTCTTTTCTTGCACTCATATCTAACATACTTTGATATCCTTCACTACCTCTGTTACCTAAATTACCTGTGGCTTGTTGTAGTGTACCGTCTTCATTTACTATGCCTACTGCTTCTTCTATTTTTAATCTAGTTTCATCTTTTACTCCTGCTAAAGCTCTTGAGTATTCATCTACTGATGCATTTGCTGTTGCTTTCCATGCTTCAATTTCTTCAGTGCTAAGTTCTTCTACTGTTTGTGTTCTTGCCATTAATTCATTTGCTAAATTGTGTATTGTTTGTTTTGATGCTTCTATATTTTGAGCCGTTACATCATCATGATGTTGTTGATTCATTCTTGTATAATCATCTAATGCTTTTTTTTGTGTATTTAAACTTTCTTTAATTGTATTTAAACTTTCGTCACTCCAACTTTTAGTACTATCTCCTACAATTTTTCCTATTTCATTATATTTTCCTTCTAAAAACAAAGCATGGTCTTCTTCATATTTTTTTGTATCTTCTGTATATGTCTTTACTCTTTCTGTTGCGTCATCATAACCTTTTACTAAATTATTTAATTCTTCACTGTTATATAAAGCGTCCCATAATTCATCAGCAGTTGCACCTGTTTCTTGTAGTGTTTTTATCCAATTACAACCACAGTCATTATATTTTTGTTGTAATTCAAGAGCCTTTGTTGATTTCTCCTTTGCTTGTTCATAACTCATTCCTAAACTATCAGTTAATTTATTTTGTGCTTCTCTTAAATCTTCTGTTGCTTGTGTTCTATTTTTAATAGCATTTTTATATTTTTCTTCTTCTGCTTGTAATACTATTTCTGCTTTTTTCTTTTCAATAAGAGTATCTATATTATTTTGTAATTCTTTGTAATTACTAATTATATTTCCTGTCATGGTATATTCTGTGCCTAGTGATTTATTTAATTCAGTAAGAATAAATGATGCTCTTGACTTGTTTTTTTCTTCAACTTGACCATTTGCATCAGCTAATGTTAATAATTCGTCTTTTAATTTTTGTACATTTTCTATTTGTGATAAATCAGCATTCATTGAGTCATCTATTGATTTATTAAAATCTTCCATTTCTTTTCTGCTATCAGCCATTGATTTCGCAAAATCTTCCGCTGCTTTTTCTTCTTCACTTTGTGCATTTGCTAAAAATATTAATCCTGTTGCTAATGCTGCAACGGCTGCTACAACTATACCTATCGGATTAGCATTCATTGCCATATTTAATAATAACATAGCATCTTTTGCAGACTTTATTGCTGGTATTAAAGATATAAAAGCAGTTACTGTTCCTAAAATATTTTTTGCCATTTGAATTGCAGTTATTGCTATTAATGTTGTTTTATATGCAACATATCCAGCTACTAAAGATGCTACTACTTTTGTTAAAGTTTTAATAGTATTTTTATTTTTTTCTATCCATTTATATACACTTTTTGCCATTTCTGGAATTTTACTGACAAATTTACTCACTGTATCTATTAAATTCTTTAAAGGTCCTTTTATTTGTTCATATATCTTTATTCCTACGCTTTCTAGGTTACTCTTTAATAAAGTAATTGAACCTTTTACATTATCATTCATAGTATCTGCCATTCCTTTTGCTGCACCATCTGAATTTTTAATTGATTCAGTTAATTTATTAAAATCAGCATCACTAGCATTTACTATAGCTAACATACCAGACATTGCTTCTGTACCTGCTATTGAACTTGCATATGATGCTTTTTGACTATCATTTAAATTTGCAAATTTTGCTCGTAATTCTTGTAATGTTTGTGCTAATGGTTTCATTGTACCATCAGAATTTTTAGCAGATACATTTAATTTCTTTAATGCATCTGATGCCTCTTTTGGTGGTTTAACAAGTCTTGTTAGCATTGCTCTTAATGCTGTTCCTGCTTGTTCTCCTTTAATACCTGCGTTTGCCATTAACCCAATTGCTACTGCTGTATCTTCAATACTATACTTCATTGAACCAGCAATGGGAGCTACATACTTAAATGTTGCTCCCATTAACCCTACATTCGTATTAGAATTAGAACTTGCTTTTGCTAGAACATCTGCAAAATGTGCACTGTCTTTAGCCTGTAGCCCAAAAGCAGTTAATGCATCTGTTACAATATCTGAAACACTTGCTAAATCTTCTCCACTGGCTGCCGCCAAATTCATTATACCTTCAATACCATTTAGCATATCCTCTGTTTTCCAACCAGCCATTGCCATATACTGAAAAGCCTCTGCACTTTCTGTTGCACTAAATTTGGTTTTCTGTCCCATTTCTTTAGCTTTTTCTGTCAATTTACTTATTTCATCTCCTGTTGCTCCTGAAATAGCTTGTACTTTTGACATTCCAGCTTCAAAATTACTACCAACTTTTACAGCATATGCTCCAATTCCTGCAATTGCAGTTGTAATTGTTCCTAGTGCTAATTTAATTGAATTTGATATTGTATTTGATATATTTTTCATAGATTTTAAGCCTTTTTCAAATCCACCTTTATCTATTTTTGTATCATATGTTAAACTTCCTGCTACTGCCATAATATCACCTCTTTTCCTGCATAAAAAAACACCTACATTTTATTGTAAGTGTTTTTATTTTGTATTTATTTATTTATT
>CANTHA010000084.1 GCA_947653375.1 uncultured Clostridium sp.
TTGATTTCTGTATCAATTCTGTTCTTTTAGTTCGAACAGAAACGTCGTTGGTGGGCAGGGAAGGATTCGAACCTTCGTACTCAAATGAGAACAGATTTACAGTCTGCCGCCTTTAGCCACTCGGCCACCTACCCAAATATTAAAATAAAAATGGTGCTCCCTCAAGGATTCGAACCTTGGACCCACCGGTTATGAGCCGGTTGCTCTGACCAACTGAGCTAAGGGAGCATACTTCCACTTGTGCCTAGCACAAGATAAAGTATAAACCATTTTTTTATAATTGTCAATACAATTTCATAGATTTTTTTACAGTTTTTTTTACTATTTAGCTTAGTAAAAAAAAAGTTCTTCTAAATGTTGATATATTAATATTTATAGCAAAAGCCCCAATGGTAGACCCCAGATATGTTTTTTGTGAATAATATTAATATATCAACATTTAGAACTATTCTATAAAATTATATCCTCATATGTTGTTATCAATTTAGCTCCCTGTTTTAACAATTCATTTGTGCCTACTGAATTAATTGAATTAATATTTCCGTGGTACTACATAAATATCTCTTCCCTGTTCTAATGCAAAATCTACTGTAATAAGAGTACCACTTTTTTCTTTTGCTTCTACTACAATAACACCTTTACTTAAACCACTAATAATTCTATTCCTTGCTGGAAAATTCATTTTCTCTGGTTTAGTACCTAATGGATATTCAGATATTACTGCTCCACCTTCTTCTATTATTTTATCAGCTATATACATATTTTCTCTTGGATAAATAGCGTCTAATCCATTACCTAATACAGCTATTGTTTTTTCTTTTGCACATACAGCACCTATATGTGCATAACTATCAATTCCTTTTGCCAAACCACTTATAATATTTATTTTCTTTTTTGACAAATTATAGCTAAAATATTTTGCTACTTTTTTTCCATATTCACTTGCTTGTCTACACCCTATAATTGCAATTGAAACATTGTTCAATATTTGTGTATTTCCTTTTATATATAAACTTATTGGTGGGTCATAAATTTCTTTTAAAATATTTGGATATTCTTTTTCATTAATATTAATTATATTTATATTATTTTTCATCATATAATCCATATGTTTTTTTACTGATAATTTTATATTTTTATCTAGTATATTTTTTATAATTTCTTTACCTATTCCATTAATTTGTGTTAATTCTTGTTCAGTTAAATAATATATCTCTTCAGGAGTTTTATATTTTACTAATAACTTTTGTTTTCTCTTACTGCCTAAGCCCTTTATTAATGAAAACCATATCCAATACTTTTTTTCTTCTAAATTTTTCATTTAGTCACTTCCTTATCTTTGTTTATTAGTTAAATTTATTTTAATAAATTTATGTAGAATGCTTTATATTATAGGAAGTTCAGAGAAATTTCTATAATATAAAAAGACATTATTATCAATAATGTCCCCCTTAAATTATATTTACTTTGATTTTAAAATTTTGAATCTTTAATGTTTTGCTCTTTTGTTGCTTTTATAACATTACTCATCAACATAGTTATTGTCATTGGACCTACTCCCCCTGGAACTGGTGTTATATAACTTGCTTTCTTTTCTATATTTTCAAAGTCTACATCTCCTACTAATTTTCCCTCTTCATTTCTGTTTATTCCTACATCTATTACTACTGCATCTTTCTTAACCATATCTTCTGTAATAAATTTAGGTTTTCCTATTGCAGAAATTAACACATCTGCTCTTTTTGTATGTTCTTTTAGATTTTTTGTTTTAGAATGACATACTGTAACAGTTGCATTTTTGTTTAAACAACATTGTATTAGTGGCTTTCCTACAATATTACTTCTTCCTACAATTACTACATTTTTACCTGTTAAATCTATATTGTATTCTTCAAACATTTTTATAACTCCATATGGAGTACATGAAATAAATGTGTCTTCTCCTATTGATAATTTTCCTACACTTGATGGAGTAAATCCATCTACATCTTTTCTATATGTTATAGTTTTAAATGCTTGATTTATATTTAAGTGTCCTGGTATTGGGCTTTGTAATAAAATTCCATTTACTGTTTTATCTTCATTTAATTTCTTTATCAATTCTAATAATTCTTCTTGCTTTATATTATCTTTTAAAAGATATTCTTCATACTGTATTCCTATTTCTTCACATGCTCTACTTTTATTTCTTACATATACTTTAGATGCTGGATTATCTCCTACCATTATTACTGCAAGTTTAGGAATTATTTTATTTGAACGTAATTCATCACATTCTATTTTTAAATTTTTTCTTATTTTCTTTGATAATTCTTTTCCATCTATTATTGTTGCCATTTCTTTTCTCCAATCTTTATTAACTTTTTTGATATTTATATTAGAAATTTACACTTTTAACATTATTTTTAGTTCCAATTTTTATTAATATATTTTGTTAATGCCATAATAAAAGCCATTTCAGTTAAATCTATTCTTGATATTTTATCATGTGTTAATAGTTGTATTCCTCCACCTTTATTATGTCTTTCATCATCTTTTGTGAATATTTTATTCATTACTTGGCTTAAATCAGTATCTATTATATCTTTTACTAATTTATCTGGTACTGGAAATGATGGGCTTGTACCATAACTTTCAAAATCTGTTTTATCTTCAATTACTGCAATATTAGTAATCATCCATCTTCCTAAAAGGTTAGTAATTCCACTTTCTATTGATAAAAACAAATCTGCTTCTATATTATTTTTTTGTGCATATTTTTTTAAGTTCTTTACTCTATTTTTTGCTCCCTTATATATCTCATCATTTACTGGTTGTTCACTCACATCAGATTCTACTGGTATTCCCTCAATTTCTATATTATCAAAATAATTTGATAATGCTTTTTTTGCTCCTTCTATTTTGCCTTTGTTTTTTGTTGCTATTAATACCTTCATATAATTATCCTTTCTAACTTTTTATAATTCTATATATGTCTCCCCAATTATTTACTTCTTTTATATATTCATTTTCTTCTAATTTCACTAAATTTGTATCTCTAAAATATAATGATTTCACATTATTGTCTGCTAATTTTTTTATAATTTTCCAGTCATCATCAATCATAATATCTACATTTTCTTTTTTGCATATTTCTAATTTGTCATTAATATTCCAATAATACTTATCAAAACTAATGTTATTTTCTTCTAGTAATCTTATTGCATCATCTTTCATTTCTTTTACAAATCCACCTCTAGCAGTAATGACTATAAATTTGTGTCCTTGCTTTTTTAGTAAATTGTATACTCCTATAAATCCTGACATTAAATTACTTTCTTTTGATACTGTCAAAAAATATTTTTCAATGAATTGCTTTTCTTGTTCTTCTGTCCAATTATACCTAGCTTGAAATTTTGGTTCTTCTTTATTTATTAGGTTATTACCTTTTAAAGTGTCTATATCAAATATTTCTTCATATGTTCTAAAGGTTTTTTCACTATCTATAACTACTCCATCTAAATCTATTCCTATTTTCATTAATACCTCCATGATTGTTTCTATGTTTTTATGCTTTAATTATTTTTATCTTTCCATTCATAATATTTTATTAAATATTCCCAACATCCCTCTTTGTCTGTTATTTCATTATAGTTATTTTTTATTCTTTTTATAATTTCATCTTTATCCATCCATTTTACTTCTGACACTTCTTCCTCTTGTAATTTCAATTTAGTCTCATCTATGTCTTTGTTTACTACATAATATTCATTAAAATGATTATTTACAATATCTCCTTTTATTTTAGAAGATGTACTTAAGCCTATAAAAGTTATTTCTTTTTTATCTAATTTTATTCCCAATTCTTCTTCACATTCTCTAATGATTGCCTGAAATCCAAATTCTCCTGCTAAAACGTGACCACCTGCTGTTACATCCCACATATTAGGCCACAATTTTTTATTTTTACTTCTTCTTTGTAATAATACTTGATTTTTTGAATTTATAATAAATACTACAACTGCTTTATGCCATAAGCCTTCTTTATGACAATTATCTCTTGTTTCTACCTCTCCTGTATAATTTCCTTTTTCATTTAAAACATCAAAATATTCTTTCATAAATTTATTACCTTTCTATATTTTTATTTTTCTATTAATTTATGTTGTTCTAGATATCAAGCTGGAGTGCATGGCATTACTATTGTGCAATGTGCATCCCAATAATATTACTCTCCCTTTTTCATATAATCTCTAATCTTAAATAATAACTCATCTTCTAATAATTCTGTTGAAGCAAAATTATTTAATGTGTTTCTATCTTCCCAATCTATATCAAATAATTTTACTTTATTATCATATCTTGGAAATGCATGATAATGAACAAATGGGTCATGCATCATCATAATCATATAATTAAATTTTGTTGCGCCAAATTTCTCTTTGCATAATTTTTCATACCAATCTATTACTTTTGGAAATTCTGCACCTTCTTCTTGTAACATACCACTAACATTTTCTGTCTGCCTTTTTAATAAAATGACTACATCTCCTAATGTCACTTGTTTTTGTCTAACGCAAACAATCCAATTCCATCTATGTATAATGGTAAATTACATTCTTTACAGATTTTATACAATTCTTCTAATTCCTTTTTAGTATAAATTAATCCGTTTTCTGTTGGATAAGATATATATACCATTCCTGGTTGCACAATGTGTTCATGGTTTTCATCATTATAATGAGCTTGATATATTTCTTTTACATCTTTATCAGTTAATTTTCCATCATTAGTATTAATAACTAAAACTTTATGCCCTGTTGATTCTATTGCTCCTGTTTCATGAACATTTATATGTCCTGTACTAGCTGATATTACTCCTTGATATGGTTTTAAAATTGAGCTTATTACTATCATATTTGTTTGAGTTCCACCAACTAAAAATTGAACTTCTGCATTAGGACATTTACATATTTCCTTTATCTTTTCTCTCACTGAATTACAATAATTATCTTCTCCATAGCCTTGGGTCTGTTCCATATTTGTTTCTTCTAATTTTTTTATTATTTCAGGACAAGCACCTTCGGAATAATCACATTCAAATCTTATCATAGCATTTCCTCCATCATTAATTCTACTACATTTTACTATGCAAATATCTTATCACAAATACACACATTTTACAATAAAATAGGAAAATAAAAAACATATAGTTAAACTATAGTTTTCATAATTTAACCATACATTTTTCATTTATTAACATATACTGTTCTATTATTAAATTTTTAGTATTACTTTAACACTACTTTTTTGTTAATTCATAACTTTGTTCAATCAATTCTTCTATCAAAGAACTATCCACTTTATCACTTATAATAACCGTATTCCAATGTTCCTTATTCATATGGTAAGCGGGTATTATATAATCATAAGAACTTCGTAGTAATTCTGAATAATTTGGGTCAGTCTTCACATTTAAGTATAGTTCTCCTCTAACTTCCATTATCAATGCAAACCATTTTTTATTTTTAATATGTTTCATTGCCACAGTAATATTATCATCTGGAAATGGATAATCTTCAAATGTACTTGGTAGTGTAGTACAATATTCTATAATTTCTTTCCTATTCATATGATGTTCCCACCTTATACTCAATGCTTTCCATATTTGGGAACATTTCTTTAACTCTTTTTAAAGTAAGCATCAACATTTTAGGTTGTGGGTTCTTTTTATCATTAGATAACAATTTCTGCGTATAACAATTTTCAGCTGTTTTAAATAAAACATATCTATTACCTACATAAGTATAATAAATTTGGTATCCATTTTTTAAATCTAGCCACATTTTTTCAAATGTATAATTTTCCATAAATTCTCCTCTTTTATTTAAACATTTCAGATAGTATCTGTCTTCTCTTTTCTGCATCTGCATCTTTGTCTTTCTCTTCAAGAACTTTATCAACAAAATCCTTTTGTTCTTGCAAAGTTTTTCCAGAATCTAAGTCTTTTCTAAATTTTGAATTTTCATCTTCTTTTATTTCTGTATTTTTATCATGTTCAACATCTAATTTACTATTATCTGTTTTAAATAATGATCTATTATCATATCTTTGCTCTTCACGATGCATATCTTCTATATAATCTTCATATTCACTTTTTACTCTATCAACGATTTGATGTGTATCTCTTTTTAATATTTGTTCTATTTCTGAAAATTTACTACTAGATATTTCTTTCATATACATATTTATATCATTTCGTATTTCTTGAATTCTAAAATCATTATATCCTCTATTTCTTAAAGCTCTATCTCCATATACATGTAATTCTTGAATTAATCCTGTTAATCCTCTTAATATATTATCAGCATATATTCTTTCATCTGTTTCTATATCTATACTTTCTCTATTATCTTTATGACTATATGTTTCGTTATTGCTTCTTTCAAAATCTTCTTGAACTTTAGATTGTTTTATTTCTTTTTCAATGCTATTAATATAACAATGTATTTTTTGTATAATATCATCTCTACGCTTCTCACACATTTTGTTTGCAGTTAATTTTGCATAATATTTATTTTCTTTAAAATAATATTCTATCTCTTTGTATTTACAATTATGTTTCTCAAATATATGCATAACTTCATCTACAGTTCTTTCTATCATTGTAGTTATTTCCTCTGGTGTAATATTTAATTTTTGAATAGATTTTAAAACATCTCTTCTTTTTCTTTCTAAAAATTCTTCTACCTTCATTTTATATTCCATTCCTTTCTCGCTTCGCTCAAAAGGCACACATAGGAATGAA
>CANTHA010000085.1 GCA_947653375.1 uncultured Clostridium sp.
AAAAATAAATATATATTAAAAATTTTCTAAAAATAATAATATTATGGTATAATAATTGTTAAGTAAATAAAAATTGTCAAATGAAAAAGGGGTAAAATCATGAAAGAAGTAGCATTAGCATGTACTGGCGGAGGTGTGAAGTCTGCGATAAATATAGGGGTAATAAGAGGATTAGAAGAATTAGGAATAAAAATAACAGCTATATCAGGTGCTAGTTTAGGAAGTTGTGTAGCAATATTATATGCTATGGGGTATAGCTCAAAAGAAATAAAGATACCAGTTATTATACCATTAATGCATATTACCAAAACAAAGACAAAAAATTAACTTTTTTATAATGTTTACAGAAGGATTCCAATCTATGAGAAGATCAGCATTAGTATATCAAAAAAGAGAGGCAGATTTATGGATTGAAATAGATGTAGAGAAAACTAAAGTGTCTGATAGTGTTAAAGCATTGGAATATTGTGAGAAACTAGGTTATAAAGCAATAAAAGAGGTTTTTAATAAGAGTTCAATAAATAGATTTGAAAAGGAGAAAAATAATGTATTCCATTACAAGGAAAATAATAATTTTCATAGTATGTAAAGTTTTATTTAGAGTAGAATATGAAAATGAAGAAGTATTAAAAAAATATGATAAGTGTCTTATTTGTCCAAATCACTCTAGAATTTATGATCCGATTTTTATATATCCAAAAATTAGTTATATGTATGGAATGGCAAAATCAGAGCTTTTTGAACATAAATTATTAGCACATTTCCTTAATTATCATAACATATTTCCTGTAGATAGAAATAATACAGATGTAAATAGTTTAAGAAAAGCATTAAAGCTATTAAAACACAAGGATAAAATAAAATTATTAATATTTCCAGAAGGTAAGGTGTTAAAACATAAGGAAGAAAGAGGAATAGTAAAAAATGGAGCAGTATATATAGCAACAATGGCAAATGTTCCAATTATTCCTATACATATTACTGAAAGACCAAAATATTTTTCTAAAGTAACAGTAAAATTTGGTGAACCAATATTTTATGATAAATTACAATTAAAGGATAAAAGTAAAATAATAGATACATCAAAACAATTATTGAAGGAAATATATAATCTTGAATAGTATTGAATGAAAAATATATATTTGCTTTTTATTAAGTTTAAGATTTATTGCCAGTTAAACCCGGAACCGGTGGCAATGGCAATTTGCCACTGGTTCCGGGTTTGATTGGCAATTTACGAATTTTGTTGACTAAAAAAAATTGTAATGATATAATTTTAAAAAACGTGAGATAAAGTTGGAGGAATACATATGAGAGAATTAAAAAAATATTTATCTTTAAGTATAATTTTTATAATTATATTTTTAGGAGCAATTTGTTGCAATGTATATTCAGCACAAACAAATTCAACAAACACAAGTGGTTCTAATACTACAACTACTACAACAGGAAACGCAAATTTGAAAAATTTAGGAATACGCCCAAATGATTTTACTGGCTTCAAAGCTGATACAACAAGCTATAGTGTAACAGTACCTGTTTCTACAGAAGCAGTAGAAGTATATGCAACTGCTCAAAATTCAAAAGCAACAATAACAGGAACTGGAACGAAAAAATTAGATATAGGAAATAATAAGCTTGTAGTTAATGTAACAGCAGAAGATGGCACAGAGAAATCATATACAATAAATGTTACAAGAAAAGGAAAAGGTGATTCAACAGAAGGAAATACAGAAAATGTTTCTGATAGATATACAGGTGAAGGGTTATCTAAGTTAATAGTTAATGGAGATTTACAACTTAATCCACAATTTGATACAAATACATATGAATATAATGTTAAGTATATTGGAAGTGCTGAAAGTGTAAATATTGAAACAGAAACAACAGATCCTTATTATACAGTAGATGTAACAGGTAATTATAATTTAATAGAAGGAGAAAATATAATAACAATTCTTGTATCAGACCCAGATGGAATAAATGTTGCAACATATCAATTAAAAGTTAATAAAAGTTTAGTTGATGAAGAAGCAGTGAAAAAACAAGAACAGGAAAAAGCTGATAAGCAAAAGAAAATAATTATAGGAGCAGTATCAGCAGTTATAATAATAATTGTTTTAATAGTAATTATTAAAATCAGAAGAAATAGAAGATATGAAGATGAATATGATTTTTATGATGATGAGTATGATGAAGAAGATAATGATTATAATGATTATTATGAAATAAGAAAAAAATCAACAAAGAGAGAAAATAATTCAGATGATGATAAACCAAAAATATTTAAAGAAGACAAAAATGATGATGAACCAGAAATTTCTGAAGAAAATGAAATAGAAGAAGAACCAAGTAAGAAAAAAGAAGAGAAATCATCACATGAAGAAAATATAGAAAATGAAGATAAAGACGAATTAAAGAAAAGATTTTTAGAAAATTATGGAACAAATTCTTTTGAAGAAGATGAAATAATAGATGAAAAGCCAAATAGAAAAAGACATAAAGGTAAAAGATTTAAATAAAATATAAAACTAAAAGAACCTCCTTAAGGAAGTTCTTTTTTGTGTACAAAGGGGATTAGCAACATCCTCCTCTACCACCACCGCAACAACAGCAGATTAATAAAATAACGATTATTATCCAGCAACAATCATCACCGAAACCGAATCCACCGCATCCTCTATTTTCTGGCATAGTCTAGACCTCCTTCCATTAAAGAATATATTTTTCTTTTGTTGTTTCATTTGTATGATATATAATATGAGTAAAACAAAAATGTGTTACAAAAGTAAAAAATTATTTTGTTCGCTTTTATAATGTAAAAAAATATGATACAATTCAAACAATTAAAGGAGAGAAAATAAGGATGTCAGGTCAGTCAAAAAAAATAGGAGAAATATTTAGTGATTATAAAACAAATTCAAATATAAAATATGCAACAGTAGAAGCTTTAAATGTAATAAAAAAAATCAATACATTAGAAGTAGTTATTTATTTTGATGAATATATAGAAATAAAAGAAATATGGTATTTTGAGAGATTTCTAAAAGATAGATTTCAATTTGAAAATATAGATATAAAAATAAATTACGATGAAAAAGTAGAAAAAAAAGATATAAAAACAGAATGGAAAAATATTATTGCATATATGGCTCATAAATATCCATTAACAAAACCAATGTTATTACTAAAAAGTGATGTAATTGAAGATAAACAAAATATAACAGTAAAAATGCATATAAAAGGTGCTGAATTTTTAAAAGCAAAAAAGACTGACAAAGAATTGCAAAAAGTTTTAGATAACCTGTTTGGAATTAAATACAAAATTAACTTAATAGAAGAAATTTCAAAAGAAGATATAAAAGCAATTAAAGAAAACTTAAAAAGAGAAGAAGAGCAAATTATAGCAAAAATTGAAGAAGAAAATAGACATTCACAAGAAGAAACAATACTACCAGAAGATAATGATGTTAGTTATATACCTCCAATAGATGAAGAAGGATATATTCCAGAAAATATTACAAATCAAAATATAATTAAAGAAGAAACAGAAATAAAAGAATATATATTAGGAAAACCATCTAAAGCTAAAGAAAAATTAATAAAAGTTCGAGATATTACAGCAAATGATAGTAGAGTTACATTAGAAGGAAGAATAGTAACAACAGATGTACGAGAAACAAAATCTGGTAAAGGTATGCTTATTTTTGATTTATATGATGGAACAGGAACAATAACTTGTAAATCTTTTACAAAAGATATAGAAGAGGGAAAAGAAGTAATAGAAAAAATAAAGAATGCAAAAGGAATAAAAACTATAGGGAAAGCAGGATTAGATACTTATGCAGGAGATATAACTATAATTTCAAATACAATTATAGAGATAGATACAAATATTCCAGAATTACCTACAGAAGAACTAGAAGATACCCCATTAATTTTAGGAACTTCACAAAATATAGTAGAACAGTTAGTAACAGTAGAAGATTTGAATGTAGATGATGGTAAGGTAGCTCTTCAAGGGGAAGTAATTTTTACTGATGATAGAACATTAAAATCTGGAAAGACATTATTTAGTTTTGATTTATATGATGGAACAAGCACTATTACATGTAAAGCCTTTTTAAATAAAGATATTGCAAAAAAAATAATGAATAGGATAAAAAAAGCTAAAGGAATTAAAGTTGCAGGAACAGTACAAATGGATACATTTTCAAATGAATTAACAGTTATGGCAAATACTATAATAGAAGCAGAAGGACTAAAGAAAGCAAAAAGACAAGATAATTCAGAAGTTAAAAGGGTAGAATTACATATGCATACTCAAATGAGTCAAATGGATGCAATGACATCAGCAAAAGATTTAATAAAAAGAGCAATGAATTGGGGAATGAAATCAATTGCAATTACTGACCATGGAGTAGTTCAGGCCTTTCCAGAAGCACATAAAATGCTTGGATATGATAACCCAGATATGAAGATTATATATGGTGTAGAGGCATATTTAGCACCAGATAAAAATGATGTGGTAACAAATGCAAAAGGACAAGATATTGATACTACATATTGTGTGTTAGATTTAGAAACAACTGGTTTTTCAGCAAGTACTGAAAAGATAACAGAAATAGGTATTATGAAATATAAAGATGGAGAAGTTATTGATAAATTTGCATGTTTTGTTAATCCAGAAAAACACATTCCACAAAGAGTTTCAGAGGTAACAAATATAACAGATGATATGGTAAAAGATGCAGAAACAATTGATAAAGTATTTCCAAAGATGTTAAAATTTCTTGGAGATTCTGTTATTGTTGCACATAATGCGGGGTTTGATATTGGATTTTTAAAACAAAATGCTAAAAGATTAGGATATGAGTTTAATTATACTTATTTAGATACATTAAGTTTAGCAAAAGATTTATTTCCTGACTATAAGAAATATAAATTAGGAAAAATAGCAGAAAATTTGGGAATTAAAGTAGAAGTTGCTCATCGTGCATTAGATGATGTAGATACAACAGTAAAAGTTTTTAAGATAATGTTAGATATGTTAAAAGAACGTGGAGCAAAAAGACTAGAAGATATAGATAATGTTAGTCGTACAGAAGAAGCAAAAAAAGAAGAATATAAAAAGTTAAGGACATATCATGCTATAATTTTAGCTAAAAATTATGTAGGATTACGAAATTTATATAAATTAGTATCATTATCACATTTACATTATTTTTACAGAAAACCACGAATACTGAAAAGTTTATATAAAAAATATTCAGAAGGACTTATTTTAGGAAGTGCATGTGAGGCAGGTGAATTATATCAGGCAATTGAACTTGGAAAGACAGATGAAGAAATAGAAGAAATTGCACAAGACTACGACTATTTGGAAATTCAACCTATAGGAAATAATCAATTCTTAATAAGAAATGAAACAGTAAAAGATGAAGAAGCTTTACGAGATATTAATAGAAGAATAGTCGAACTTGGAGAAAAATTAAATAAGCCAGTTGTCGCAACTTGTGATGTTCATTTCATGGATCCACAAGATGAAGTTTATAGAAGAATTTTAGAAGCAGGTCAAGGATATGGAGATGCAGATAATCAAGCTCCTTTATACCTAAGGACAACAGAAGAAATGTTAGATGAATTTAGTTATTTAGGCAAAGAAAAGGCTTATGAAGTTGTAGTAACAAATACTAATATGATTTCAGATATGTGTGAACAAATAAGTCCTATATCACCAGAGAAATGTCCACCACATATTCCTGGTTGTGAACAAACAATTAAAGATATTGCTTATGATAAAGCACATGAATTGTATGGAGAAGAATTACCAGAAATAGTACAGTCAAGATTAGACAAAGAACTAGATTCTATTATAAAAAATGGTTTTTCGGTTATGTACATAATTGCTCAAAAACTAGTATGGAAATCAAATGAAGATGGGTATATAGTAGGTTCAAGAGGCTCTGTTGGTTCATCTTTTGTGGCAAATATGACAGGTATTACAGAAGTAAATTCCTTACCTGCACATTATAGATGTCCTAATTGTAAGTTTTCTGATTTTACTGATTATGGATATAAAAATGGATTTGATTTACCAGATAAAGATTGTCCAAAATGTGGACACAAATTAGATAAAGATGGAATGGATATACCATTTGAGACTTTTTTAGGATTTAATCGGAGATAAAGAACCAGATATAGATTTAAACTTTTCAGGAGAATATCAAGCAAAAGCTCATAAATATACAGAAGTTATATTTGGTAAAGGGACTACTTTTAAGGCAGGAACGATAGGAACAATTGCTGATAAAACAGCATTTGGATATGTTAAAAAGTATTTTGAAGAAAGAAATATACCAATAAATAGAGCAGAAACTCAAAGACTAGCGTCAGGCTGTACAGGAATAAAAAGGACTACTGGACAACACCCAGGAGGAATTATTGTTGTACCAAAAGGAAGAGAAATATATGAATTCTGTCCAGTACAACATCCAGCAGATGATCCAAAATCAGATATTGTAACAACACATTTTGATTATCATTCCATTGATCAAAATTTATTAAAGTTAGATATTTTAGGTCATGATGATCCTACTGTAATTCGTATGTTACAAGATATTACTGGGATTGACCCAACAAAAGTACCATTAGATGATAAAGAAACAATGTCAATTTTTAGTTCTACAAAAGCACTAGGAGTTACACCAGAACAAATTCATTCAGAAGTTGGAAGTTTTGGAATACCTGAGTTTGGAACAAAATTT
>CANTHA010000086.1 GCA_947653375.1 uncultured Clostridium sp.
TCATTATATACTACATTTTTATTTTCATCTAATAATTCAAATTCTACTCCTTCCAATCTTTCTTTTGTTTCTTGATCTTGTTTTATAATTTTTATTTGTGTTTCATTTTTATTATATTGATCTTTCACATTTCCTTTACCATCTTCATACTTTGTGGCTGTAAGTGCATAATCTTGATATTGACTATTTGGTGCACTTCCATACAATATAGGTTTTGTTATTACTTTACTTTCCACTTCTATATTAAAATTTCCATCTTCAATCATATTTTTTATAGGTATTAGAATTTTAAATTTCTCATTTGCTACAAACTCATTTTTTTCTATATTATTTTCATTTGTTAATTTTATTCCTCCCAAATCTCTATTATTATCTCTATAAATTTTTATCTTATAATTACTTATTGGTGCTCCTGCAGACACACTATATACCTTTGATACATAATTTTTATCTATACTATCTTGTTTCCAATCTTCTAAATTTTTGTTTACCTTTATAGTACTTGCAATCTTACTTTCACTAGAATTTTGAGCATTTTGTATTATTGTTTTCATTGCATTTAAAGTTCTTTGTCCTGCCTCTCCAATTGGTGCATAGTCATTTAGATTATTTCCATGTACATAGCAATATATCGCTTGTTTTGTCGCAGTAAATGCTTCTTGATTATTTGCGACTCCCAATTCTTGTACTGTTTTATATGGAAAACCATTAATTACTCTTCTCCACAATCCTACATCTGTTACTGCTCCTTCTACAGATACTCCATATTGACTTGTCTCAACACCTGGCTTTGTTTTATCTAAGCAATAAGCCGGATAGTGCTCTCCATTATTAACATATTCTATATAACTTGTCTTTACTGCTACTCCTTTATATGTTAATAATTCACCACAATCACATATTGAATGTAAATCTGCATAATTTATTTGTGCTGCTTTTACAGAATTTAACCATACTAATAAATTCATTATAAATATAATACTAATTAATAATATTTTTTTAATTTTGTTCAATTTCAACTTCCTTTCTTTATAATTCCTTTTCTTGTGCTTGAATACATCTTCTATATTTTGGTTCATTTTCTACACAAGTTATTAATGTTAATGTATTTTCTTCTGTATCTTCTAAACTTGTCCAATCTCCATCATTTATAATGTAATGTTTTGTTACTATATATTGTTTCTTAAAATCTTTATACTGATAATTTATTGTATCTCCTTCTTTTAATTTCTTTAGGTCTGAAAAGTAGTTTTTTTCATATCCTCTATTATGTGCTGCTAACCCTACATTTCCTACTGTTAATTGTGTCTTTTCAAAATGACCCACAAATTGATCCATAATTTCTTTACTTGTACCTTCCGCAATTTGTGCTTTTAAATTTATTATAGGTATTTCTATATACCATTCCTCTTTTGTTTCTATTTCGCTTTGTTTTACTTCTATTTCTTTTTCGATATTTTCATTTATAGAAAAACCAGCTTTTAGGTTAGCACTATGTGTTAAGACACTAAAATTATTATACAATATATTAATAATTCCAAATATTAATATGGAAATTATAAAACTAACTATATTAATATATCCATTTGTAAATTTTAAGATTAATTAATCATCTCCTTCCATATTTAGTTTTTAATTATTGGATTTTTTTCGAAAAAACTTTTTTGAATAAAAGATTTAATTGTCTATATAAAACTTCTTAATATAATACGACAATTCTATAAAAAATACAAGAAATTAATTTCTTGCATTTTATAATAATACATTTTTATTATTTTGTAAAGAACTTTTCATCGCAAAATTCGACATTGATACTTTCTATAACTACTCTATTTATGCTTTCAAATTTAATTCTAAATAAAACTCTACTCCATTTTCCTTATTTATAACACCATAAGCATTACTATAATTGGTCATAATTGCCTTTACAAAAGATAAACCAATTCCACTTCCACCATCTTCTCTAGTTCGTGATTCATCAGCTTTATAAAAACGTTTCCATATTTTTTCTATATACTCTTCTGGTATATTATCTCCAGTATTGAACACTTGAATTCTAACCTTATTTTTTACATTATCAACTTTATTTGTTATTCTAATACTTTTATTTCCATTTATTTCTTTCACATGTTTTATCGCATTTGTTATATAATTACTTATTACTTGTTCAATATAAAAATCATCTGCTATTACAGTAATATCATCTGTTGTATCAAATTCAACTTCTACCTTTTTTTCATTCAACATTACTTCTGATTTCCTTACAACTTCTCTTTCTAGTTCTACTAAATTAAATTCTGAATCATCAAATTCCCTTTTTCCATATTCAAGTTTCATTAATTCTAAAAGTTGTTTTACTAATTTATCCATTTTATTTGTCTCATCTAAAATAACCTCAGCATAAAATTTTCTACTTTCCTCATCTGAATTGACATTTTCAAGTAATCCTTCACTATATCCTTGTATTAAGGCAATAGGAGTTTTCAATTCATGTGATACATCTGATATAAAACTTTTTCTCATTTCATCTATTTTAGATTTTTCTTCAATATCCTTTTCTAACTCTATATTTGTGCTTCTTAATTGCTTTATTGTTTTTTCTAACTTATCTGACATTTGATTTATGCTTTTTCCCAGATTATTTATTTCATCATTTGCATTTGTTAATTCATACTTATGGCTAAAATCCAAATTTGCCATTTTTTTTGCAATATTATTTAATTCTAATATTGGATCAGTAAATTTTCTCGATACATACGAAATAACAACAGCTGAAATTAATATTGTAAGTCCTGCCATTAAATATAAAAAGTTATTTGATATTTTTACACTTTCTTGAATTGATGTTATTGGAATACGTACATATAATAAATATCCGTTATCTAAAACAGATGCTAATAATACATATGTAACACCATTTTTATTGTCTTTTAGTTTTCTAATAGAAAATTTATCATTAACTTCTATGTCTTCCCCTATATTTGTATTAAATCTATCTCTTATTTGTCCTAATGTTGTAAAAAAATCTCTATTTGATGTATATATATTTGTATTTTGATCACTTTTTATTAATATATCAAAATTATTTTGTATTGCTATTTTTTCTAATTTTGATTCTATATCTTCTAATTGTGAATTTTTATAATATGAATTTATAGTTTCATATACTGATTTTAAAGCTCTTTGCTTACTATACAAATAAAATCTGCCAAATACAAAATTATTAACTAATATCAAAAACACTATAATACTTAAAATTACTACTGATAAAATCACAAATAATTTTATTCTTACTGAACTAAAAGTATTTTCTATTTTTTTCATTTTGTTAAAATCCTTTCTTGTTATTTTACTTCAAATTTATATCCTATACCTCTCATAGTTTTTATGTATTTTCCTTTTTTACCTAATTTATGTCTTAACTTTTTTATGTGACTATCAATTGTTCTTGAATCACCATAATAATCATAATTCCATACATTATTTAAAATTTTATCTCTTGATAAAGCAATATCTGCATTATCTATTAAATAAATTAATAATTCATATTCTCTTAGACTTAATTCTATAATTTTTCCATCTACTTTTACATTTCTTCCTTCTTTATTAATTTCTATTCCTCCATAGTCTCTTGCTTCTTTTTTTGCTGTCCTTTTTAATATTGCTTCTACTCTTGCTACTAATATTTTTGGACTAAATGGTTTTGATATATATTCATCTACACCTAATTCAAATCCAAATAATTCATCTTGTTCCTCTCCTCTTGCAGTTAGCATTATTATTGGAATATTTGATTCTTGTCTTATTTGTCTTAACACAGACCATCCATCAAGTTTTGGCATCATGACATCTAGTAATATTAATGTTATTTTATTTTTATTTTGTTCATACACTTCTAAAGCCTTTTCACCATCTTCTGCTTCTAAAGTGCTATATCCTTTAGTTTTTAAAAAATCTTTAATTATAGTCCTCATTCTAGCTTCGTCATCAACAATTAAAATACAATCATTTAACATATTTTTATCTCCTA
Source organism: uncultured Clostridium sp. (assembly GCA_947653375.1). Lineage (GTDB taxonomy): Bacteria > Bacillota > Clostridia > TANB77 > CAG-508 > CAG-269. The sequence goes on from CANTHA010000086.1 coordinate 4,031, forward strand.
TTTGTTTTTTTACATTATACATAAACTTTATGTCTGTTTTGTGAAAACTTAAAATTTCCTATTATTCTTTTTTATCATAAAACATAAAAATTGATATATTAATATTTTGAAGATAAAGAACTATAGATAACCCTATGCTATTAAGTTACAGTATTCAGATAGACCTTAACTATGTTTTTACCAAAAAATATTAATATATCAACTTTTTGTTTTTAATCAATCTTAATCTTGTTTTTGAAACATATCTTTACTTACTCCACACACTGGGCAAACCCATGTATCTGGAATATCCTCAAAAGCTGTTCCTGGAGCTATCCCACTATCTGGATCTCCTTTTTCTGGATCATAAACATATCCACATGCTAAACATACATACATTTTATCACCTCCACTTATTGATGTATTTCAAACATATCTTTTCCTTCACCACATACTGGACATACCCATGTATCTGGCAAATCTTCAAATGAAGTTCCTGGTTTTATTTCTGCTCTTTCATTTCCATATTTAGGATTATATATATATTTACATTCTATACATTCATACATCTGATTGTCCAATTTTTCTTCTTGAAAATTTTTATATCCTAATCCTAATGCTATAAATATCATAAGCAAAAATGATAGAGCTTTCCATATTCCACTTTCTAATAGTATAACCGCAAATATACCAAATGTTGCACTAATTCCATATAATATTAATACTGCTTGTTTTTGACTAAAACCTCTTGATAATAATCTATGATGTAAATGTCCTTTATCTGCTTTAAATATTGCTTTTATAGATTTTCCTTTTATTAGTCTTCTAATTATTGCCCATAATGTATCAAATATTGGTAAAACTAATACAATTAATGGTAATACAATAACAGCTAATGTATAGGTTTTGGCAACTCCTAATATTGCTATTATTGACAATGAAAATCCTAAAAAATTAGAGCCTGTATCACCTAGAAAAGTTTTTGCTGGTGCAAAATTAAATGGTAGAAATCCTACTAATGCTCCTGCTAATGCTGTGATTAATATTATTGACACTAATGGTGAACCATTTAATACAAATATTATTAATAATGATATTGCAGATATTACAGATATTCCAGATGATAGTCCATCTAATCCATCTATCAAATTGATTGCATTTGTTACTCCTACTATCCATAATATGGTCAATAATACAGAAAATAGTTCACCTATTTCTGCTGTTGGTAAAAATGGTAATGTTATATTATCTATTCTTACTCCAAATGCTACAACAATTATTGCTCCCAACAATTGCCCAAATAATTTTGTTATTGGCTTTATTGTTTTTATATCATCTATTACACATACAATTGACATTGCGAATATTCCTAAAACTGTCCCAATTAATTGCATTCCATACTGTTCAGTTCCAAATAAGTTAATAGAATTTTCCATATTCATTACTATAAGTAAATAGCTTGTAGAAACTAAAAATCCTAAAATTACTGCTGGTCCTCCAAATTTTGGGATTGATTTTCTATGCATTCTTCTTTTATCTTTTGGAATATCTATTGCTCCTATTCTTTTAGCTATTTTAATTGTATATGGTGTTGCCATAAATGTTACTATAAATGCTAATAAAAATGCTATTGCTACGTCTCCCCACATGACACGTGCCTCCTATTTCATATTTTCCTCTTCTATTTTCTTTATTAACTTTAATCTTTCGTCATGTCTTCCACCTTCATAAGAAGTTGCTAACCACATTCTTAATATACATATTGCTTCATTAGTAGTTATATTGTCTGCTCCAATTGCAATTAAATTACTATTGTTATGAAGTTTTGCATATTTTGCTGTAATTTCATCATGACATGCTGCACATATTATTCCTTTGAATTTATTAGCAACAATACTCATTCCTAAACCTGATCGACAAATAAGTATTCCAGAGTCGCACTCTTTATTTTGTATTGATTTTGCTACTTCTTTTGCAATGTTTGGATAATCAACACTTTCTTCACTAATACATCCATAATCTTTATATTCTATATTTTTTTCTTCTAAATATTTTTTTATTTCTTCTTTTAGTTTATATCCTCCATGATCACTTCCAATTGCTATCATTTGTATTCCTCCATTCTTCTATTATGCCTTTATATTTTTAAAACTATTCTATATTTGTTTACTATTATAGCAAATGTATTTTAATAAATCAATAGTTACATTTTTTTACTACAAACTATTGATATTCCCTTTAATTTATGGTAAAATGTGATATGTTATAGTTTAATATACACTAAAGGAGGTGCATAAGAATGCCAAATATTAAATCAGCAAAAAAGAGAGTTAAAGTAATTGAAAAGAAAACTTTAAGAAATAATATGATAAAATCAGAATATAAATCAGCTGTAAAAAAATTCGAAGAAGCTATTAGTGCTGGTAATACAGAAGAAGCAAAAACATTATTTTCAATAGCTACAAAAAAAATTGATCAAGCATGTAGCAAAGGTGTTATTGTTAAAAATACAGCAGCTAGAAAAAAATCTAATTTATCAAAAAAACTAAATGCCTCAATGGCATAAAATAAAAATTATGCATAGTTTTTATTAAATAACTTTTTTAATATTTATTAAAAAAGTTATTTTTTTATTATATGAAAGTTCTCCGAACTTCCTATAATATAAAGCATTCCACAGAAAATTGCTATGCA
>CANTHA010000087.1 GCA_947653375.1 uncultured Clostridium sp.
GCATATTTCCAGTAAATGACTTTTCCTTGAGAATGGTAAGATAAAGTTAATCTAAAATTATGTGTTAAAGTAAAATTATAAATAGCTAAAGCTTCGGGTTGGGTTAATGGACCATATCCCACAAAGTCTCGAGGACTAGGTCCGAGTAAATCCTTGAGAGTATTTTATTTCTTTTGCTTTTTCCCAACCAGCAGGAAATTGTAAATTTAAATCCACACCTGTGAGACTTATTAACTTCCATATAGGAAAATTTAATAATTGAATATAAAAATATTTACAGCAATAAGATAATAGGTATGTTATAAATAAGACATACCTATGTTTTATTTATGACAGTGTATAAATTATAAAAAATAAAGATATTAAAAAGACTTGACAACGAAACAAATGTTTGATATAAGTATATATGAAAAATTTGAAAGAATAATTGGGCATTTGTGGAAAATAATCGAAATTTATGATAGAATGCATTTAATAATATGAATAAAAAAGAGGAATTAATATGAGTTTAAAAACAATAGATTTATTTGCAGGTATAGGTGGCATTCGTAGAGGATTTGAGATGACTGGGAATTTTTCAAATGTATTATCAGCAGAGATTGATAAATATGCGTGTGAAACCTATTCTCATTTATATGGTGAGAATCCATATAATGATGTAACAACTGAAGAATTTAAAGAAAAAGTTGAAAAAATAAATTATGATGTACTATTAGGAGGATTTCCCTGTCAATCTTTTTCTATTGCTGGAAAAAAAGAAGGATTTAAAGATAAAACAAGAGGAACATTATTTTTTGACGTTGCTGATATTATTGATAGAACTAAACCAAAAGCTTTTCTTTTGGAAAATGTTGAGGGTATTATAACACATGATAAGGGAAGAACATTTGATACAATAGTTGAGACTCTTGTAAATGATTTAGGATATCATATGATTGGTGTAAGTGAGGGAATTGGTGGCTATCTTGAAGTTGATAAAGATGAAATAATAAGAAATACTAAAAACTTTGGATTACCACAAAAAAGATCTAGAGCATATATGATGGGATTTAGGAAAGATTTGATACCAACTGGATATATATTTCCATCATTACCAAAAAAAAGGGAAACAGTGATATACAAAAACTTATATGATGTATTAGATAAAGATGTAGAAGAAAGGTACTACTTATCTGAATCATATTTAGAAACATTAGAAAGACATCGAAGCAAACATCAAGAAAAAGGAAATGGATTTGGATATGTTATAGTGAATGAAGGTGAGAATCCTATTTCAAACACCATTTTAGCGACAGGAGGATCTGGCAAAGAAAGAAATTTAGTGAAACAACCTAATTATACTTTTGGAGGAAAAAAAGTTAAAAATAAAAAGTCTGAATTAAATTATGATGGAATTAGACATATGACTCCAAATGAATGGGGAAAATTACAAGGATTTATAGGGTATGGATTTAAAGATGGAGAAAGAGATAAATTTTCATTTCCAAAAGATGTTAGTATAACACAACAATATAAATTATTTGGCAATTCTGTATCTATACCAGTAATTGAAGAAATGGCTAAATATATGTATAAAAGATTGGAGGATTTCAATGCAATTTAATAGAGGTGAATGGTCTGAATTATATGCATTATTAGAATTATTAGACAATCAAGACCTAAAAATAGTAAATGATAGTTTAGAAATAATTGATGATAGTACTTTTAAAGTTATAGGATTATATATTCAAAATAATAACAATGAATATTACTTTGATATTAAAGAGATAAATGTAGATGTATTAAAAAATAATAAAGTTATTTCAAATGTTGAAAAAACAGAAATTCAAAAATATAAAGAAGTATTATTAGATAAAATAATTAATGAATTGCCTGGGAAGGGTAGTTTTCCAATTCAAGAAATGAAATATATTCTTGAAAAATTAACAGAAGGAAATAAAATAAAGTCATCATCAACTTCAAAAGAGGATATTAGTGCTAAATTAAAAGACAATAAGTTAAATACAATTGTTAATAAGGTTGGATATAGTATAAAATCTAGTTTAGGTAGTCCAGCGACATTACTGAATGCTTCAAATAACACAAATTTTAAATATATAATAAAAGGTGTAGCTGAAGAGGATATAGAAAAGATAAATAATATTGATACTAATACAAAGTTAGTTGATAGATTAAAATATATGAAAGATAAGAATGCCAAAATAAAATTTGACAAAGTTATAAGTAATACAATGAGTCAAAATTTACAAATGATTGACTCAAAATTACCAGAGATATTAGCAGATTTATTAATAGCATCTTATGAAACAAGAGAAAAAAATATAGGTAAACTATTGCATTATGTGTCTGAAAATAATATTTTAAATTATACTGGAAATTCAGAAATGTATTATAAAAAGAAGATAGGAGATTTCCTTTTAGCGGTTACATTAGGTATGATGCCAGGTGAAATTTGGAATGGCGAATATGATGTCACTGGTGGAATAATTTTAGTTGAAAATGATGGAAAGATACTAATTTTAGATGCCATTTATTATAAAGAATATTTAGTGAAATATCTTATTAAAAATACTAAATTAGAATCACCAAGCTCATCTAGATATAAAATGTTTAAGATTTATTCAGATAAAGGAGAAAATTATTTTAATCTAAATTTACAAATAAGATTTATAAAATAAAAATGAATTACAAAAGAAGGGCAGAATAAGAAAGTAATAATATATTACAGGATTATTTTGCTTTTAAAATACTATTAAAAATTATAATATATTAAGATAAAATAGTAGGGTGATATGATGTTAAAGGATGAAACGAGAATAAAATTCATTAATGAAAAATTAGCACAATTAAAAACATATATAAAATTAAATTCGCATATTAATTTAAATGATATATGTGTTATTAGTGAGGATTTTTTTTGCAAATTATTAAACGCTATTTTTAAATATAAACTAATAAACGCAAATGTTTTAGAGAATAATTTTAAGGGAATTGATTTAATAGATACAAATAGTAAAATAGTTTTTCAAATTACTGCAGATGATAGTGCAGATAAGATACAAACAACAATTGATAAGTTTCAAGCTAAACTTGATAATTCTTATCAATTAAAATTTGTTATTATTTCAAATAAAAAAAGGTTTAATAAAATCTTTAACATAGGAAATGGATATGCTTTTGATAAAAAGAAAGATATTTTATTTATTGAGGATTTTGGTCAATTATCAAGAAAAAATTTAGATGAAGTATATAATATAATTGAAAATGATTTTTATAGTGAGAATATAGAAAGAAAATATGAATGGTATGAAAAGAACAATAAAAATAATATTGAAGATTTAGGCTGTAGATATAATAAGGAAATAGATATTACAACAGAAACATATAAAAAGTTAGAAAATTTTTTATGTGATGAGGAATTTTTAACCAAAGTTTTATTAGATATTAAGAGTCTTATATACTCTTTGAAAGATTTTGAAGATCGACTAGCCAAAACAGAAAATATAGAAAAATTTAAAATATGTTATTCAGAATTTATTAAAGATATGAAGATTATGAATGTAAATAAACTTTATTATGTTATAGAAAATATTGGTGAAGAAATTAACCAAAATGAAAAAGATATTATAGAAAATTTAAGTGGCGAAAAAAACGAAGTTAATAGAGAAAAAACTAAAATATATGAAATTATAGAGCAATGTCGAAAATGTAAAGAATATTTAGAGTTGATTATAAAAGGAGTTTTAATAGTAACTGGTAATATGGGAACTGGAAAATCTCATATAGTAGCTAGTTATATTGAAAATAATTGTTTAAAAAATAAAAACGAAGCAATTTTAATTTTGGGACAACATTTAAACGATAATAAACTTTTTAAATTACAGATTAAAGAGATATTAGAAATAAATGAAGATTTTGAAAGATTTATAAAATTGTTAAATGCAAAAGGCAAAGAAAAAAATATATTTATTCCTATATTTATAGATGCTATTAATGAAAGTTTGTATAATTTGAATTGGAATAATGAATTGAATGGATTGATAAGTGTAATCAAGGAATACAAATATGTAAAATTAGTAATAACATTACGTACAGATTATGCAAGATTATGCTTACCAGAGAACATGGAAAATGAATTTGTAGAGAGAATAGAACATAATGGATTTCAAGATGAAGAGGATATATATTCTATAATTAATGAAATATTTCACTATTATGGAGTCCCTATTCCTTTATTTCCAGTGATAAATGATGAATATACTAATCCTCTTTTTATTATTTCTTTTTGCAAATTGGTAAGAGATTATAAAATTGATATTTTAATACAAAATTATACATCATTTAAGACTATTTTTGAGAAATATATATCAGTGATAAATGAAAGAATGGCAAGAAAATTTAATTATAATGTGGAAAATCATTTATTAGATGAAGTTATAAACAATATAGTAGAATATATGATAGAGAAGAACAAATTATACATAACACAAAAAGAATTTTGCAATATAGAAAAAGATTTACTACAAAACTATGGAATAGCTCCAATAAAATTTATTGATATATTGAGGTCAGAAGGTTTAATATTCAAAAGTATTTATGCTAAAGATGAAATTATATATTTTAGTTATGAGCAATATAATAGCATATTAAAAGCTGATTTATTATTTGAAAGAGCAAAAGATGGTAATAAGTTAAATGTAGAGAAATTAAAGACTTTAATAATGGAAACAATGGATTCTGATGTACTAAAAAATATATTTATATTAATGGGAAATGAATATGGTATTGAAATATACGACATATTTGATTTGAGTAAAGATTCAGACAATGATTTTAAAATTATAAATGCATATATGTTAAGTCTATTATGGAGAAAAAAAGATAATTTTGATAAAAATTTGAAATTTAAACTTTTTATAAATATGATAAATGAAAAGTATACATGGCTAATTTCTGATTACAATGATTTGTTTTATTATTGTGCATCAATAGAAAATAGTCCTTTTAATATTTATTATTATAATGAAAAATTGAAAAAAATGTCATTAGCAGAACGAGATTATAAATATACAATAAGATTAAACTTTGGAATTGCAATTAGGATGGCCTTATATTGTTTAAAAGCAGATATGAAAGATTTAAGTAATGAGAGTAGAATCATGTTAGCAATAACTTTAAGTTGGTTTTTATCTAGTCCTAATAGATATCTAAGAGATATTTCTACTAAAGCTTTGGTAAACTTATTAACAGATAATATAGAAACAATGATTAAGTTAATTGAAAACTTTAAAAACGTAGACGATATGTATATTGTAGAAAGAGTTTATGCAAGTTGCTATGGTGCAGTTTTGAGAAGTAATAATACCAAAAAATTAGAAGAGTTATTAGATATAGTATATCAAAATGTATTTGATATAGAAGAAGTTACTCCTAATATTATTATTAGATATTATGCTAAAAACTTGATTTTATATGGAAAATTTAAAGGGATTAATATCGAATTTGACTTAAATAAAATTTATGCTCCATATAATAGCAAGTGGTATGAAGTAATTCCAACCAATAATGAAATAAAAAGTTACAAAATAGATTATAAAAAAATCAATGAAAAAAATAGATACTTATATGCACAAAATGAAATAATTGACTCAATGTTAACAGAGGAAGCAAAGGAACTTGGAATGTATGGAGATTTTGGAAGGTATTATTTTGGTGCTAATATATCAGATTGGAAACAAAACTTTTCATCAGAACAAATATTAAGTAATATTGCAATAAAAAGAATATTTGATTTTGGATATGATGTTGAAAAATTTGGAAATTATGATATGTGGCAGAGAGAAAGATGTGGATATGATAGACATGAACATAGGCTTGAAAGAATAGGCAAAAAATATCAGTGGCTTGCACTATATGAAATCATAGCAAAATTACAAGACAACTATAAATATTTAAAAGATATAGATAATGAAAATGAGAAAGAAGAAAAAGGAATAACTTATTACAATTGGAAAGGGGAAGAAGTATCTTTTTCAAAAGCAACATATAAAGAACAAATATATGAAGAATGTAATCCATCTTTATTAAATATTGATGTAACTAATTTAATTGAATTACCTAAAGTTAAATCTTCTCAATTAAAAACTGATATTGATAAAAAATGGTTTAAAGAGGATCTATCAAATATACAAAATATTATTGAAAATGGGGAATTTATATCTCTAAATGTTTCTAAAAGACTAAATAAAAAAACATTGGAATTATGCGAAAGCAAAGGATTATGGGGAGATTATAAATATGATTCTCAAATGACAGTAATATGTCAAGCATATCTATACAGAAATAAATTGAATTTAAATGAAAGTGAAAAAGAAGGTATGTTTAGAGGCATATATTCATCTGATGATTTATTATTACTAGAGTATCATTGGAAACATAAAAGTATAAAAGAATTTAATGAAAAAAGAAATAATTGTTATATTA
>CANTHA010000088.1 GCA_947653375.1 uncultured Clostridium sp.
TTGAATACATTCATTAGAGTGTAAATCTATTACTTCTATATCATATCCTATAATAGAAAACTTTTTATAATCTTTACAAAAGTTATATATTACTAACTCTTTATATAAGTCTATATGTACTTTATGAAATGTAGCTGACATGAAAGTATCTATTATTTCTTTAATTTCATCATCACAATATATATTTAATTTTCCATTATATCTTTTCATTCTATGTTGTTGCACTATATATCTTAATAGTGGAATAATGCCTAATAAATGATCTATATGTTTATGTGAGATAAAAATATCATGTATTTTATCAATGTCTATATTCTTTGCTTTTAGTTGATTTAATATTTGATTTCCACTTCCTGTATCAACTAACATATACTTATCATCATTTTCTAGTAAAAAACATGTACTATAACAATTTATTGATATTCCTGCACCAGTACCTAAAACTATAATTTTTTCCATCTATAAATCCTTTCTATTTATTCAAGTAATATTCTAATATGTTTCTATCCCTTAATGCTATAAATTTTGTGTGATATACAGATTCGTATTTTGATGCAACTAAATTATCAAAACATTCTGTAATTAACTTTAATCCATTTTCAGGATTTTCCCATAATAATTTAGCACCTTCTTCTTTTTCTTTTTGAGTTACATTCAGTTGTTTTGTATCTTTTATAACTTTTCCTACAAATACATAAGAAATTTGTTTAAAATTATCAAATGTTTTATATTCTTCAGTTGTTCCTAAACATTCTATAATTTCTACTTCGCATCCTGTTTCTTCTAGCACTTCTCTTTTAAATGCTTCTTCTGGTTTTTCTTCTCCTTCTAATCCCCCACCAGGTAATTTATATTCATTTTTATTACTCTTATTAAAAATCGCAATTTTACCGTCTTCTCTTATCACAATTCCTCTTGCACCTAATCGCAATCTTGGATTGTCCATTTCAATCGGCTGTTTTCCTATATCTTTATCTGTTATTTTACATATTAAATTCATATTTTCTACATTCTCCTCTTTTTGGATATTTTTAAAGAATTATATCATACTTTCTCTCATTTGTCTTAATTTTTGTTAAATTTCCATATCTTTTTAACAAATATTTTAAAGAGCCAGTAATTATACTAGCTCCATATTTTAATATACAATTTCATATTTAATAATATTATCAATCACTTTAGAACTCATTAAATTGTCAAATACATTGCTTACATCTTTTCTTGTTTCATCAGTACTTGATATATAAAAGTTTTCTGTAGTTTCTATATATTTGTGTCCTAAAATATCTGCAACATCTCTGATTTCTATGCCATTTCTTAAATTAATAGTTGCATAACTTCCTCTTAAATCGTAAAATCTACAATTTTCAATACCAAGTTCTTTATGAATTATCTTAAATGGATAATTTAAAATATTTCTACCAACATATTTTCCATCTGGTCTTGTAAATACCATATCTGCTTTGTTTATTTGCAAAATATTCCCTATATTCTTAACTATTCGTTGTTCTACTACTTTTCCATATTTATTTAGTACATCTTCAAAATGATAAGTGCAATATTCTTTACCATATAACTTTTTCATATACTGTTGTTTCTTTTTATAATTCATTAGAGCATTATATACAGTTTCACACATATTAATTTGTCTTGTACCTTGTTTAGTTTTAGTAGTTCCTATATACCATCTTCCTTTATTATCTTTTGGCTTGTCATACACTGTATGTCTAACATTTATAACTCTATTTTCGAAATCTATATCATCCCAAGTTAAACTACAAACCTCCCCTGTTCTCATTCCAGTAAAACAACTTGTAATAAATGCACAAGTAAAGGTATCATCATCTTTAAATCTATCTAAAATTATATCAATTTCGTTTTTATTATATAAATGTTTCTTAAAAGCCTTTTCATCTTCTATTTTTGGTAGTTTTAAAGTTAATGTTGGATTATATCTTATAAATCCATATACATCTGTTGCTATTCTAAAACAATTTTTTAAAACCTTTAATATATTTTTATAATATGATTTTTTATAATTATATCTGTTGCACAAATCAACAATGTATGAATTTAGCTTTACACTTGTTAAAGAACTTAATCTATACTTGCCTAGTTCTGGTTTTAAATATTTATCCATTATTGTTTTATAAGTTCTTCTTGTATTATATTTTAAGTTTATTTCACAATAATTTTCATACCAGTAATCTAAATAATCACTAAATGAAATTGCCTTTTCTTTAAAACTCAAACCAGTGTTTAAATATTCTGTATAAGCAATATTTCCTGCTTTAATTGTTTCATCTTTTGTTTCAAACCCAGATTTATTTATAAATTTTCTTTTGCCCTCTACTTTAGCTACTTCAAATTTATATTGATAATATTTACCTCTTTTTTGAATTGTAACATTACCCATAATTTATTATCTTTCTATATCATCATATGTTGATATTTTTCTTATATTATCAATATCTGATAAATCATTTCCTTCATTTTCTTTTAAAAAGTTTTCTAAAGTAGATTTAAGAATCTTTATACTTTTCAATTTTACTGCTTTAAGTTTTCCTTTTTTAACTAATTCATATATATAATTAGGGCTTGAGTGTAATATTTTTGCAGCTTCTTGAGCTGAATATACTATCTGTTCTTCTTTTATTTTTTCTGACATTATAGTTCCATCTCCTTTTCTTTATTGTGTTCTCGTTCCCTTTCTTTAGCTTCAATTTCATCTAAAATTTCTTTTGGAACTTTCTTTATATATTTTTCGTACTTTTTAACTTGATTTTGCATATTCCTTAGCTTTACATCAGTTTCAAAATCCTTATCTATAATTTTATTCTTTAATTGTCTATTTTCATCTATAAGTTCTTTATTATTGGATTTCTGAATATTTACTCTTTCTTCTAGTTCTTGAATATAATCATTATAAGAATTTACTTTTGCTGAAAACTTTTGTGCCTTTGGAACAAATTGAGATAATACACTAATTGCTTGAGCCTTATCTTTTTTCATTCCTATCATACTAATATTTTCAATAGTCTTTTGTAATTGATTATACAAGTAATCCAAATTATCAGCTAATTTGAATAACCAAGTTGGAATATGCTTTCTTTTTGTTTCTTGTGCTGACTTTCCTCTTTCAAGTTCATTCCATCTTTCATGCATATATTCATAATATTTTGTTTGCCACTCAGATAAACTCTTTTGATTTCCTAAAATACTTTTTGCAGATAGTTTCCCCTCTTTATTTATTGGACAAAATGCTAAATGCATATGAGGTGTTGCCTCATCCATATGAACTACTGCTGAAATAATTCTATCCTCTCCTATTTCCGATTTTATAAAATCAGTTGCTCTTTCAAAATATTCTTTTTGTTCTTTTGTATTTAATTTATTCATAAATTCTGGAGAAGCTGTTATTAAAGCTTCTACTAACCTTACACTATCTTTTCTTGTTTTACATCCATATTTTTTTATCAATTCTTTTATTTTTCTTCCATATGTGTATTGTGGTGCTTGTATTATATGATAATTCTCCTTTGATTTATTAATATCAATATCTGGATTGCTTTTATATGCTTCCTTTTTTCTTTCATTATGCCTTTCGCACCCAGCAATTGCACCACCCTTATCTTTTTTAAATCTTAATATTGTATATGCCATATTATCGTTCTCCTTTCTTGCATATCTTCGTAGCACACGTTTTGATGACGATAATGACAATGAATTTATCATAAGCACTATTATTTAATTTTCAATTTGCATTTTATTTATCTTAATCAAAACGTGAGAACACTCATATGCTTATTCGTTTGTTCATTCTTCTTTTGAAAATTGAGCTTATAAAATTTGCTTTCTTGTTCAAAAATCGCATTTATGAGTGTAACACACTACACTTTTTACAAAAGTTGGTGTGCCAGATTTTCCCTCTGGACTTCCTTCAATGACGATTTTAATGATGCGTACTTTTACTGTCATCATCGTCATTGTTGTCATTATCATTTCTGATAATGACAGTTTCAGCAATTTTCTCTGTAGATTTTTCAATATCTTTTTCTAAAGTAACTAAACGACTACTGCTTGTCCTAGATGTTGCAAAACTAATTTGATTATCTAATAAAATTGTTTTGCTATATTCGTTTAGAACTTTAGTAAGATATTGTGGTGTTATATCTTTTTCATCTAACTCATTTAATAATTCTGTTGCACTTCCTTGCCACTTTCTGTTATTGTTGATAAAAGATACAACTTTATAAATTATCTCTGGAGCATTTTTCATTTCTAATTCTTTTTGAAAAGATCTTCCTAGCAAATTCCATCTACATTCTTCAAATCTTAATGTAAAAGTTTGATATTCAACATCTCTACCTGTAACAAATAATGTTGCAACCGAATCATCTCTTGATTTCTTTTCTAGTATAAATGTTGTATCACTACTTCCCATTATTCCTGTTGTTCCAGAAATTTTATTAAATACATCACTATCATCTTGTTTTCTCAAATGGTGTACTAATATAATCGCAATTTTATTTTTATCAGCAAATGCTTTTAATAATGAAATTTCGCCATAATCTGCTGAATAATTAATGTCATTACTTTGCTTTCTTATTTTTTGTAAAGTGTCTATAACAACTAATCTTATATTTGAATATTGTTTTAATGCTTGTTCTAATTGCATTACTAATCCATTTGTAATTTTGTTTGACTCTATTGCTATATGAAAATTAGAACCTATTTCATCAGTCAATCTAAATAGTCTTTTTTGCAATCTTTGATGAGTATCTTCTAATGCAAAATACAAAACATCACATTGATTAGTTTTTAAATTCCATAATTCTTCGCCTTTTGAAACTTTAATACATAAATCAAGCATTAACCAACTCTTACCCACTTTAGGTGCTCCACAAAATATATGAAGTCCTATAGGTAATATTTCTTCGATTATAAATTCCGTTTCACCTAAAGAAGTATATAGTAAATTGTCTGCATTAATAATTTTTAAATCTTCCAAGTTTTCCTCCTTTCTAGCAAGTAGCATTACATCAAAAAAAAGCTTCGCTTTTTTGACTCAAACGAAACCTTATATCATATTTATACATCAAAATAAATCCCTATATAAGCCATTAAATGATACAGAAGTTCCGTTTTCTCTTACTGAAAAATTCTTGTGCTTACTTGCATAAAAATTTTTCTTGACTTTTCTATAAAAAACAGAAAAGTCATAAGAGATATTAGAATATCAATTTAATTTACAGCTAACAAAATTTCTTGTATAAGGCATATTTTAATAAGTCCATTAAATATACATTTTGGACATATCAAAAAATATTTTGTCTACTGCAAATTAAATATGATATTCTGTAGCACTTACGACTTTTTATTACATCTATCTATTTGTTGGACAAAATTACATCATAACTATAAAACCAACATAGGCCTACGAAACTTAAAGGGCCTCATATCATTTCTGGCTTCCGATTAGTAGGGAAAGTATTTTCTTGCGAAGTACTTTTTTGATTATTTCAAATCAACCACTATTTTATCTTCAAGTTACATAGTGGCTCAACCTACAACAGGGAAATATCTATATTTAATTTTTCAGTTGTATTCCTAGCGAATACATTTATTTTATACCACCATTTTTATGGTTTGTCAATCATTTTTACAGAAATTTACAAATCTTCTCAAATTTATTTGCTGTCTCACTTTCCATCTTTTCTGTTACTCTCACATATATATTATAAGTAGTATCAATATTTCGATGTCCTAGCCTTTTTGAAACAGCTTTTATATCTGCTCCAGATTCAATAAGTCTTGTTGCGTGTGTATCTCTAAAATCGTGAAATCGGCATGGAATACCTAATTCATAATGAATTACTTTAAATGGATATTTACACGAATCTGTACCTTCAAAAATACCATTATTTTTTAGAAATACTAATTTGACTTCTGGTAAAGCAACATCTATTTCAGCATGTGCATTTATAATTTTAATTTCTTGCTTGTTATTATAAGGATTTATAACTGTCTTTTTATAATGTTTCATATATGTATCACCATAATTTTTTCTATGTTCTTCTTGCTCTTGTTTATATTCTTTCAATGCATTAACAAGAGTATCTCCTATTGGTATTGTTCTATAACTTGTTTCTGTTTTACATGTTCCAAAATACCATACCGTAGTTGAATTGCCACTTATATGTCTTTGCTTTGTTCCTCCTGCCTGATTTTTCTTTAATATGTTTTTATTTACACTAATTGTTTTATTATAAAAATCAATATCTTCCCAAGTTAAAGCAAAAACCTCTGATATTCTTAATCCTGTGCAATATGCTGTTAGAAAAGCATAATAAACACAATGATTATTTTTAAATCTATCCAATATTAAATTGATTTCTTCATTTGTAAAGATATGAGCTGGATCTTCTGGTGGAATATCATATTTAGGTAATTTCAATCCAATTGCTGGAT
>CANTHA010000089.1 GCA_947653375.1 uncultured Clostridium sp.
GGAACGAGCTTTACAGATAACTTATACAATCGACTAAAAGGAGATTGTAAACATTAAAATAAAGGAGTGATTATTTTGAAAAAAATATTAAAAGTAGAGCAAATACAAAAATACTATGGAAACAAAGATAATATAACAAAGGCAATAGATGGAATTAGTTTTGATGTAGAAGAAGGAGAATTTATAGGAATTATGGGAGCAAGTGGAAGTGGAAAAACAACACTTTTAAACTGTATATCCACAATAGACACGGTAAGTTCAGGACATATTTATTTAGAAAATCAAGACATAACAGAGATAAAAGAGGAAAATATTGCAAAATTTAGAAGGGAAAACTTAGGATTTATATTTCAAGATTTCAATCTGTTAGATACTCTAACAATAGAAGAAAATATAGCTTTAATTCTAACAATTAACAAAGTATCAGAAAAAGAAATAGACAAAAAAACATTAGAAATAGCAGAAAAATTAGGGATAGAAGAGATTTTAAACAAATATCCATATCAAGTATCAGGAGGACAAAAACAAAGATGTGCAGTCTGCCGAGCTATTGTAAATAATCCTAAAATAATACTTGCAGATGAACCAACAGGAAGTTTGGATAGTAAGGCAGCTAGACAGTTATTAGAAGTAATGGAAGATATGAACAATAAAATGAAAGCAACTATTTTAATGGTAACACATGATCCTTTATCTGCGAGTTATGCAAAAAAGATTCTATTTTTAAAAGATGGTAAAATCTTTAATAAAATAGAAAAAGGAGAAAAACAAAGAAAAGACTTTTATAATGAAATATTAGATGTGTTAGCACTTCTTGGAGGTGATACAAGAAATGTTAGGTAAATTATCTTTTAGAAATGCAAAAAGACAAGCAAAAGATTATTGTATATACTTTATAACAGTCATTATATCAGTTGCTTTAATGTTTAGCTTTAATTCGATTGCTACATCAAATGATATAAGTGAATTATCATCATATATGGAATACTTTTCAAAAGCAATAGCAGGAATTAGTATAATTATTATTATAGTTATGGCATGGCTAATAAATTATTGTATGAGATTTATGTTAGAAAAAAGAAGCAAAGAGTTTGGAACATATCAAATATTAGGAATAGAAAAGAAGTCAATTAGTAATATTTTTACACTAGAAAATATTATGATAGGAGGAATAGCATTTATAATAGGAATAGCCTTAGGAACATTTCTATACCAAATATTCACTTCAATTATTATGAATTTATTTAATCAACCATATCAAATAGAAATATCTTTTAGCATAAAAGCAGTAGGAATGACAGCTATTTATTTTTTTGGAATATTTGCTTTAGTATTATTAAATTGCAGAAGAAAAATAAAGAAAACAAAAGTATATGACTTATTATATGCAAATAAAAAGAATGAAAACAATATGATAAAAAATGCAAAAGGAAATGTTATACTTTTTACTTTATCAATTGCACTATTGGTAGGTGCAATATTAATAAATAATAATGAATTTGCAAATGCAAGTAATATGGTAGGTAGAAATATATTTATAGCAATTATCATGTTAATAGTAGGAATCTATTTATTTTATATTAGTATATCAAGTTTTATTGTAAAAAGATACCTAAACAATAAATCAAGAAAATATAAAAAAGATAATATGTTTTTATATAGAAATTTAACATCAAAAATTAACACAATGAGTTTAAGTTTGGGAACAGTTGCATTAATGTTTACGATTATATTAATTGGTGGAAATGTAGCACTACTTATGAACAGTATGATAAATAATGAAATTGAAATGGGTTATCCTTATGAAATAATGATTACTACAGCAGATGGAGACTTTTCAAAATATAAAGAATATATTGAAAAAAATGCAAAAGTAAAAGATATGTATGAGTATAGGCTATATAATATAAAAGGGATAGGATTATCAACAGCATTTGAAAAAACACCATTTAAAGGAGCAATTGATAAAGAAATTGATTGTGTATTAAGTTTAACAGATTATAATAAACTAAGAGAAATATTAGGATACGAAAAAGTAGAGTTACAAGATGACGAAATTATGATTAATTGTTTAAAAACAGCCAAAGGAGTATTTGAAAAATATACTAAAGAAAACGATAAAACTAAAATAGTAGGAAAAGATGTAAAAATAAAGGAAATTAGAAGCGAAAATATTGCACAAGCTGGATTTAATGGTTCGTATTATGCAATTATAGTACCAGACAGTTTAATACCATTAATAGAAAAAGAGGACCAAAGATTAAGAGATAAAAATGATGATAACAGTACAATTGTAACAGAGCAAGAAGATGGAGCAGACAAAACCTATTATTTGGACTTTGCTTATAATTTTGTTGTTACAACAGAAAATATGACAGATGAGAAGTTTTATCAAGAATTAAGTAATTATATTATAAAGCAAAATAGAGAAATAACAGGAGAAGTTAATGGAGAAGAACAAAATTATAATATAGAAATATCACTTGCAAATGTACAAACAAAAGGTGAAAGAATGAGCCAAACAAAATCATTTTATACAATTATGTCATTTTTAGCATTTTATGTAGCTCTTATTTTTGTAATGGCAACAGCTACTCTTTTAGCAATACAACAATTAAGTGATTCAGAAAAATATAAATACAGATATGAATTATTGAAAAAATTGGGAGTGGAAGAATTACAGATAAATAGAACAATATTCAAACAACTACTTTTCTATTTTGTGATTCCTATGGCATTACCTATAATAATTAGTATTCCTGTTACTTTAGGTATCAGCCATATATTCACAATAGCAGTAACAATGCAAGAAATTTTTAAGAATATTGGAATTGTACTTGGAATGCTTATATTAGTATATGGAATTTACTTTATTGCAACAGATGTGCAATTTGATAGAAATATAAATGGAAATAGGTGATAAGAATGAAAAAAATATATATTGTACTAACACATACAGGAACAGCATTATCAAAAATAATAAAAGGATTTACAAAAGATGAATTTTCTCATGTTTCTATTGCTTTAGATATAGAGTTAAAAGAGATGTACAGTTTTGGAAGATTGAATCCAAATAATCCTTTTGTGGGTGGATTTGTACATGAATACATAGATAAAGGAACATTCAAAAGATTCTATAAAACAAGAGCAAAAGTATATTCCTTAGAAATTACAGAAGAACAATATAAATCTATAAAAAGTAATATAGATCAAATTAAAAATAATAAAGAAGATTATAAATTTAATATTATTGGTCTATTTGCAGTAGGATTTCATAAAAAGATAAAAAAACAAAAATCTTTTTATTGTGCTGAATTTGTAAAATATGTAATGGAGAAGGCTGATATAAAAACAGATTTACCAGATATAGTAAAACCAGAAGATTTAAAAAATATAAAAGGATTACAAGAAATATATGGAGGATTACTTAGAAAGTATCAATCTCCTAAAATAAATGTAGTAGAATCAATAAGAAATAATTTATTAATGTACACAAATAAAAAAGAAGGGATTATATGAGCAGAAAAAAGAAAATTAAAATATTTAAAATATTATTAATGGCAGTAGTTTTAACATTATTTATAGGAATAACAGTATATCTATTTCCAGTAATGAAAAATTTATCTACAGTAGAAGGACAAGTAGCTTTTAAAGAAAAGGTTGATAATTCTGGTATGATGGGAATGTTATCACTATTTGGACTTCAAATAGCACAAATATTTTTAATTATAGTACCAGGAGAGCCAATAGAAATTTTGGCAGGAATGTGTTATGGAGGACTTTGGGGAACAGTATTTATTATGGTATCAGCTGCTATTATATCAATAACGATATACTTGTTAGTTAGAAAATTTGGAAGAAAATTCGTATACGATTTTTGTGATGAAAAGAAAGTTTCCAAAATAGAGAATAGCAAATTATTTCAGAATCCAAAAAAGATTGAACTAATAATGCTTATATTATTTTTAATACCAGGTACACCAAAAGATCTATTAGTATATGTAGCAGGATTACTTCCAATAAAGCCGATAAAGTTTATATTAATTTCGACATTTGCTAGATTTCCATCTGTTATTACTTCTACATTAGCAGGAGATAGACTTGCTATTGGAGATTGGACAATGAGCATTATGTTATATGTAGCAATACTAATATTGGTAGCAATAGTTGTACTAATTATAAACAAGTTTGACAAAGATAAGATCACAAAAAATGCAATAAATAGTATTAAATAAATTTTTAAATACTCTATATAGTAACCTTACAGAAATGTAAGGTTATTTTCATAAAAAGTATGCTATAATGATTTTGGAGGTATCATAAAATGCAGAAGATATTAATTGTTGAAGATGATGAAAAATTAAGAAATGAATTAGAAATATTTTTAAACAATAATGGCTATCAAGCAGAATGTTTAAAAAAATTTGACAATACTATAAATGATATTTTAGAAATAAATCCAAACCTTATTTTATTAGATATAAATTTGCCAGGAGTAGATGGGGAATATATTTGCAAAGAGATTAGAAAACAATCTGATATGGGGATTATTGCCGTCACAAGTCGAGATAATGAATTAGATGAATTGGTCTCAATAAATTATGGAGCGGATCATTATATTACAAAGCCATTTAATATCCATATACTACTTGCAAAAGTAAATTCACTATTAAGAAGAACAAATAATAATAGTGAACCTAAAAATAAAATTGATGCAAAAGATTTTATATTAAATATATCAAATAGTACAATAATAAAAGATGACAGAATTATTGATTTGACTAAAAATGAATACAAGATTTTAAAATATTTAATTGAAAATAGAAATAAAATCGTTTCAAGAGAAGATATAATGGACTGCTTATGGGAAAATGAAAGTTTTATTGATGATAATACTTTAAGTGTTAATATTACTAGATTAAGAAGTAAATTAGAAGAATTAGGACTAAAAGATATTATTGAAACAAAAAGAGGACAAGGCTATATATTAAAGGGAGAAAACTGATATGAATTTTAAAAGTTTTATAAAAGATAAAATACTTTTGACTGTATTACTATTATTTGGAATTGCTACAATAGAAATATTTTTAATTCCTTATCCAGTTGCAAATTTTATAAAAATATATATTCCAATAGTTATAATACTTTTATATACAATAGGACTAACTATAGAATATTTTATGAAACAAAGATTTTATAAAGATTTAGAAGATACTTTAAATAACTTAGATGACAAATACCTAATTAGTGAGATTATAAAAGAACCAAGTTTTATGGAAGGTAAAATATTAAAAGACTTATTACAACAAATTAATAAATCAATGGTTGAAAATGTAAACAGATATAAATATAAACAAGAAGATTATAAAGAATATATAGAATTATGGATTCACGAGATAAAAATACCAATAGCAGCGAGTAAAATGATAGTGGAAAATAATAAAAATGAAGTTACAAAAAGTATAGATGAAGAATTAAATAAAGTAGAGAACTACATAGAACAGGCTTTATATTATGCAAGAAGTAATACTGTAGAAAAAGATTACTATGTAAAAAAAGTTAATTTAAAAGATATTGTAAATGAGAGTATAAAGAAGAATAAAAATGTTTTAATACATGAAAAAATATCTGTTAATGTTCACGATTTAGATTTAGAAGTAAATACAGACAATAAATGGATTGTATTTATATTAAACCAAATTATTCAAAATAGTATAAAGTATAAAAAACAAGATAGAAATTTAGAGATTGAAATATATTCAAAGCAAGGAAAAGAAAATGTGATACTTTATATTAAAGATAATGGAATAGGAATAAAAAAAGGAGAAATAACAAGAGTATTTGAAAAAGGATTTACAGGAACAAATGGAAGGTTGATAGGTAAAAAATCTACAGGAATCGGATTGTATCTATGTAAAAACCTATGCAATAAATTAGGAATAGCAATAGAGCTAAATTCAGTTCAAAATGAAGGAACAGAAATACGATTAGTATTTCCAAAAAGTAGTTATATAGATATAAAATAAAATTGCTATCCTGTGATATTTACAGGATAGTTTTTTAAATAAAAAAGGAACCTTACAAAAATGTAAGAATCGTGTAAGGAAAATCGATAGGAATAATGGCTAAAATGGGTTTATAATTAAGTTAGCTGTTAGCGAGGAACGAGCTATACAGATAACTTATGCAATCGAACGATAGTGAGATTGTAAACAGCTGTTAGCGAGGAACGAGCTATACAGATAACTTATGCAATCGAACGATAGTGAGATTGTAAACAGCTGTTAGCGAGGAACGAGCTATACAGATAACTTATGCAATCGAACGATAGTGAGATTGTAAACAGCTGTTAGCGAGGAACGAGCTATACAGATAACTTATGCAATCGAACGATAGTGAGAT
>CANTHA010000090.1 GCA_947653375.1 uncultured Clostridium sp.
ATTTTTGTATTGTTACTTTATATCCTCTATTTTTTAATAATCTTCCTAATGATGCAGCTGTTATCCCTTTTCCTAATCCAGATACAACTCCACCTGTTACAAAAATATACTTTGTATTCATTTATTTCCTCCTAAATAAGTTAATAAAAACAAAAAAGATTAAAAAATGTGCCGAAAAAAATCGGTTTTTTTTTAATCTATTTGTATCTTATCACTTATTTTTTTAAAATACAAGTATTTAATTACAAATTTTTTTAAGTTATTGCTATAATTTTTTTGCAACTTGTGCAAATTATTGTTATACTAAATAGGATTAAAAAAATTTAAGGAGGAAATTAATATGTCTACACCACATAATAATGCAAATCTAGGAGATATTGCAAAAACTGTAATTATGCCAGGAGATCCACTTCGTGCAAAATATATAGTAGAAAACTTCTTTGACGACTATCAATTAGTAAATGATGTTAGGGGAATTTATGCTTACACAGGAAATTATAAAAGAACTAGAATTTCTGTAATGGCTTCTGGAATGGGAATGCCAAGTATGGGAATATATTGCTATGAACTTTATAAATTTTACGATGTAGAAAACATTATTAGAATAGGCTCTTGTGGAGCTTACAAACCAGAATTAAAATTATTTGACATTATATTATCAGAAGGGGCATACACAGAAAGTAATTTTGCACTTACATTTAATAATGATAACTGCCATTATGTAAAATCAGATAATACACTTAACAAATCAATTTGTTCTACTGCAGATAAACTAGGAATAAATATATTAAAAGGCAATACTGTTTGTACAGATTCTTTTGATATATATATAACAGATATCAATAAATTTTTAGATAGATTACCACCAGATTTAAACCCTATGAGTGCTGAAATGGAAGCTTTTGCTTTATTTTATACTGCAAACTTCTTTAATAAAAAAGCTTCTTGCTTAATGAGTGTTGTTGATTCAAAATTTATTGATACATTTGCAACAACTGAAGAAAGAGAATCTGGACTAAATAATATGATTACACTAGCATTAGAAACAGTAAAAGATTTGGAACACAAGTCTAAAACATCTAATTTTTAGCAATGAACATTTTTCACAAGTCCAAAAAACATCTCATTTTTAGCAAATGAAACGTTTTGGACAGGTCAAAAACGTCTCATTTTTGTCAGATAATGTGTTATTTTGCAGTATATTGTTATAAAAATAATTATAAAAACAAATTTCATACAAAAAAAGAAACACTTAAAACATTTTCTTTTGTCTAATAAGTGTTTCTTTTAGCTTATTTTTTTATTGCTAATATTTTATATTTCATTTTTCCTGCTGGTGCATCAACTTCTACAGTTTCATTCTTTTTAGCTCCTAATAGTGCCTTTCCTAATGGTGATTCATTTGAAATTTTATTTTCTGCTAAATTTACTTCTGTTGAACCAACTATTGTATATTCTATTTTTTCATCAAATTCAACATCAAGTACTTTTACTATATTCCCTACTTGAACTGTTTCTGTATCAATTTCATCTTCATTTATTATTTTTGCATATCTTATTTTATTTTCTAATTCTGCAATTCTTGCTTCATTTTCTGCTTGTGCAGTTTTAGCTTCATCGTATTCAGAGTTTTCTGATAAATCTCCAAATCCTAATGCTACTTTTATTCTATCTGCTACTTCAGCTCTTTTCTCTGTTCTTAAATAGTTTAATTCCTTTTCTAAATTATCATATCCTTCTTGTGTTAATAGAACCTCTTTTTCTTCCATAGTAATTCTCCTCTCGTTTTTTATGAATTCTTTACTATATTACGGCAGAAAACTTATTTTGTCAAGTATCTTGTAAAATATTTTACTTTTATTGATGTAAACTTGCCAAACATATCTTGCAATAATCATTAAAAAATGTTATCCTTTTATTATCTTCTGGTAGAAAGAAATTTTTACTTTTCTACTGTTTCACTGTTTTTTCTTTTAAAAGGAGGTTGATAGCATTGATTTTACAATGGTCAAAAGACACAAAAAAATCATCAGGTTATTTCCATTTTGTAGAAAAAAAACCACGAAAGACAGTTTTTTATGCCAGAAATAAACCTGACTACCCATCACTAACATCATTTATGAAGAAGAAAGAAAACGAAAAGAAATTTTTTGGAGAAAAGTAAAAACAAATCTATTTAAGAAAGAATAGGAAGAGTAACTATTACTTTGCCTATTCTTTCTTTGCATAATTTATCAGTATATCGAAAATCGTAAAAACAAATTATAGTATTTCTTTCATAATTAGTTTTTTTGAACCTTTCATATAATCTATTCCTGAAAATATTGTTGCTAGTGTTTGTATTAACATCATAATAGTTACAATGTAATTTAATATTAGCGGCATTCCTTCTAATTTTCCTGTAAAACATGCTCCAAATGAATTTAAATCTATAAAAGCTAAAATTATTGCAATCATTTGAGTTACTGTTTTTAGCTTTCCCCATTTTGATGCTGCTATTACTTCTCCACCTTTTTCTACTGCTATCAATCTATATCCTGACACCATAAATTCTCTTGCTAATACAATTATTGGTATCCATGCTGGTAGTTTAAACATTTCAACAAGCATTACCATTGCTGCTAATACTAAAATTTTATCAGCTAATGGATCTAAAAATTTACCAAAAGTTGTTATTTGATTGTTTTTTCTAGCTAAATATCCATCTAGCTTATCTGTAATTGATGCTATTATAAATATTAAGTCAATTAATATATATTCTAATGGTATTTCTAAAAATGTTCCATTAATTTTTAAAAATGGAATTATAACCATTATTGGTACTAATATAATTCGAAATATTGTTAATTTATTTGGTAAATTCATAATCTCCTCCATATTGTGTTTATTTACACATTTCTATAGCTTTTTGTAATTGAGTATCATCTTTTTCTTCTACTCTTAAAACATTTTGTACAGTATTTGGTAATTCAACTTTTTCGTCTGGCTCAATTCCTATTTTATTTATTTCTGTTTTATTAGGTGTTAAATATTTCTCTGATGTTATTTTTAGTCCACTTCCATCTGGTAATGTTAATAATTGCTGAATAACCCCTTTACCATATGTTTTTGTTCCTACTATTTTTGCTTTTCCTAAATCTTTTAATGCTCCTGCTAATATTTCAGAAGAACTTGCTGTGTTCTCATTTGTTAATATAACTATTGGTATATTAATTATTGAATCTTCTTTTGATTTTTCTACTTTTTCATTATTATTTTTATCTACTTCGTATAATAAAATTGAATTTTTATCTGTTATATAATCAGCTATTTTTAAAGCTTCATCAACAATTCCTCCACCATTATTTCTTAAATCAATAATAAGTGACTTAATTCCTTTATTTTTAAGTTCCTCATACTTATTTTTAAAATCTTCTGATGTTCCTTGGTCAAATGAATTAAATTCTATATATCCTATATCTTTTTCTATTACTCTTCCTTCCACAGGATTAACTTTTATATTTTCTCTTGTTAATTCAAATTGTTTTGTTTCTGTTCCTCTTAAAATCTCTAATTTAACAGTTGATCCAATTTCTCCTTTTATTTTATTTGCCACAACTGACATATCTTCTGCTGAATATTGTTCATCATTAACTGAAACTATTAAATCTCCTGGTAATATTCCAGCTTTTTCTGCTGGACTATCTTTAATTGGAGATAAAATTAAAATTTTGTCTGCTTGTGTATCTTTAACCATATATATACCTATTCCTACAAAATTCCCATTTGTATCATCCATGTAATCTTGCATATCTTCTTTTGATATATATTCTGTATATGGATCATCTAATCCGTCAATATACCCTTTAATTGCTCCTTCTTTTAGCTTTTCTTCATTTATTTCTCCAAGAAAGTATTTATCTATAATAGCTTTATATTTATCAATTTCAGTAGATACTTCATTACCTTTTGATGAACTAATTAAGTATTTACCTTTATTATTATTTGTAAAATATTGGTACATTCCTATAGATGTTATTAAAAATGTTATAAATGATACTAACACAATCAACATTATTATTTTATAAATTTTTGTTTTTTTATTTTCTTCCATTTTTTCCTCCTGAAAATTAAACTACTAAAATCAAGAGACGGATTTTATCCGTCTTTTTATTTATTATATGTAATTTATTTTTTATAATAACCTATGGTAAATAGTTTAAAGGATTTACTCTATTTGAATATCCTCCTGGGCTTACTCTTACCTCAAAATGTAGATGTGGTCCTGATGAATTTCCTGTACTTCCTACTCTCATTATCTGTTGTCCCTGTCTTACAGTTTGTCCTTCTGAAACTGCAATAGAACCTGCTTGTCCATGTGCATATAAAGTATATAATCCATTTGCATGTGCTATTATAATATAATTTCCATAACTTGTTGTTAATGCTCTAGTTAAATAAACAACTCCATCTGCTACTGCATATACTGGTGCTCCATTTATACCTCCTGCACCAAAATCTACTGCTCCATGATATTGACCACTTGAATAATACATTCCTGTTGTAACATAGCTATTTACTGGTTTAATAAATCCTGATGAACTAGTTCCTCCAGAAGCACTTCCTCCACTTGATGAATTATTTCCTCCTGATGGTTTATTCTTATTTAAATTTTCTAATTGCTGTTGATACTTTTTATTTGCAGCTTCTATCTCTTTATTAATTTGAGCATTTGCTGCTTTTAACTCATCTATTTTATTTTGCAAATCTTTCTCTTCTTCACTTAATTTTGCTACTTCTTGATTTTTCTGATTTTTAGCAGTTTGTAATTGTGTTGTTACACTTTGTTTTGAAGACTTTGATGTAGCAAGTTCTTGCTTATTAGATTCTAAATCTGCTTTTGCCTTTTCAATTTCTTTCTTTTGTTGTTGTATTTGTTCTAATAATTCAGCATCATTAGTTGCAACTTCTGTTACTAAATAATAATTTGAAATTAAGTCTGTTATACTTTCAGAAGATAAAATTACATCTAAATATGAAGTTTCACCTGCTTCATATGTAGCAACAAGTCTTGCTTCTAACAAGTCCTGTTGTTTATCATAATTTTTTTGAGCTTCATTTAATTTATTTTGATTTTCCTCAATTTTTTTATTTAAATCAGAAATTTTTGCATCTAATTCATTTATTTGATTCTCATAATCTGAAATTTGAGAAGAAATTTTCTCTACTTCTTTAACAGTTTCTTTTTTTTCTTGAGTAACTTCTTCTTTTTGTTTTTCTGTTGCTTTTAATTTATTCTTATTATTTACTAAATCTGCCTGTGTTGCTGCCATAGATACATATGGTAGTATCATTATTGCAATTAATATAACTCCTATTATTTTTTCAATTACTTTTTTCATAAGTTCCTCCCTATAATATTATAATTTTTTCTTATTGTGTATTTTCTTCTGATGAGTTTTCTTTAATTTGTGTTTGTGGTACTACTCCACTTGTTATATATGGCATAGGATCTGTTACTACTCCATTTAGTCTTACTTCAAAGTGTGCATGTGGTCCTGTTGAATATCCTGTTGAACCAACCTTTAATACAACTGTTTCTCCTCTTTTTACCATATCTCCTACTTGTACTTTAATTTCTGAACCATGTGCATATAATGTAGAAACTCCTCCTCCATGGTCAATTATTACCATATTGCCATATGCTGAATTATATCCTGCTTTTACAATAATTCCATCATTTGCTGCGACAAAATTTGCTCCTGCTGGTGCACCAATGTCAACACCTGTATGTAACTTATAAACACCTGTTATAGGATGTGTTCTCATTCCATATTTTGAACTTATTCTTGTATAGCCTGGTACTGGCCATGCAAGTTCTCCTCCTATATATTTTGTGTCTAATCCTTCCATTGCTAAAGATAAAATTTCACTATTTATTTCTGCAAATCTTAAATTGTATTCATCTATTTTTGTTTGTACTTCTTTTTCTTTATCTGATAATTTGCTTATATAATTTTCTCTTACTGTTTTTGTATTTTCAAGTATTGTTGATGTTTTCATCTGACTTTGTTTTATTTCTGCTAAATCAGACTTTTCTTTATCTAATTTTTCTTTAGATGTTTCTATTTTATCTTTTTTATATTGAATTTCATCTAACAATTCTGTATCATAAGTTGTAAGCTCTGTTATTAGGAAATAATTGGATAAGAAATCAGAAACACTTCTTGAGCTTAAAACTACATCTAAATATTGTGTATCTCCTGCTTCATACATAGTAACAAGTCTTTGACTTAATACTTCATTTTGTGTGTTATACTTTTCTTCTACAACTTGTAATTCAGTTTCTATATTTTTAATT
>CANTHA010000091.1 GCA_947653375.1 uncultured Clostridium sp.
ACATTTGGCTTATATTTTTTAATTTCTAATCTACTTTCAAGTCTTATAATAGCTCCTATAATAATTTTAGGAATAATATTGATTATTATTTCTTTGGTTTATCTACCAATATCAAAAATAATTTCATTACCACTTGAATTATTAATAAAGATTTTAATTCAAATTACTAATTTAAGTAATTTTCCTTTTGCAAAAATATATGTTCCAACTCCGAAATTATGGCAAATTTTTTTGTATATACTCATATTATTATTTTTTAATTTTATCTATTATATTTATAATTCAAAAAGTTTAAATCAAACACAAAGAAGAATAAAAAATTTAATTGCATTAATGAAATATAGGTATATGTTAAATAAGAAAAGAAATAGAAAAATTGTAGTTTTAATTATAGTTTCTTTAATATGTATAATAAATATACCTACAAGTAAAATGAGTATTAATTTTGTAGATGTAGGTCAAGGGGATTGTACCTTTATTATAACTCCAAAAAATAAAACGATTTTAATTGATGGAGGAGGGAGTAAATCTAATTCATTTGATGTTGGTAAAAGTACATTAATACCATACATCTTAAATAAAGGATGCACAAAAATAGATTACGTTATTATCAGTCACTACGACCAAGATCATGTTCGGACGGATTGTTGACTATTATGGAAGAATTAACAATTAAAAATATTATAATAGGTAAGCAGTTTGAGACTTGTGAAAATTACGAGAAATTTATTAATATAGTGAAAGAAAAGAAAATTAGAGTTATGGTAGCAGAAGCAGGACAAAAGGTTAATATCGAAAAATATGTGTATTTTTATGTTTTATGGCCAAGTTCTAAAGATATGATAAGTGATAATGTATTAAATAATAATTCATTAGTTTGCAAACTAGTGTATAAAGATTTTTCTATGTTGTTTACAGGAGATATAGAGGAAATTGCTGAAAAGGCTATACAAGAAAAATATAAAAATACTAGCATATTAAAATCTACTATATTAAAAGTTGCACATCATCGGATCAAAGACATCTAGTTCAAAACAATTTTTAGAAATAGTAAAACCAAAAATTGCTTTAATTGGAGTTGGAGAAAGAAATACTTTTGGGCATCCTTCAAATATTACAATTGAAAATTTAGAAAATTTAAACATAGAAATTTATAGAACAGATAAAAATGGTGAAATTTCAATTAATACTAATGGAAAAAATTATAATATAAAGAAGATGTTAAATATGTTTTAATAAATAATATAAATTGTATAAATCTAGTAAAAACTGCAAATACTACTAAAAAATATAGAAAGAGGGTTAAAAAATGAAAAAAACAATTGTGGCATTAATTTGTGGAATTGTATTTATAGGAGCAATTTTTACTGCAGTAATATTAGTAAATAACAATAAAAAAGAAACACATGAGGAAAAGGTTACAGAGCTATCAGAAGAAAATATAGTAGATGATTGCACAGATGAATATGAAGAATTGCAACAACAAAACATATTGACTGTAAATTCAGAAGAGGAAAAAATATCACCAAATTGTTCTTTTATATTAGAAACACATTATAAAAAATGTGATCATACAGTAAGTCAATATATAGAATTACCTCAAAGTTTAGTAAATAAAAATAAAAGTGAATTGGAAAGCATGTATTCAGACTGGGAAGTAAAGAAATTTTCTAGTAATGAAATTATTTTATACAAAGAGTCAGAATTAGAATGTGGAGAACATTATATGGTTAGAGATAAAGATGGAAGAGTAACAGTATACAGAATATCAGAAGATGGAATAGAAGATGAGTATGAGCAATTAGAAATTTCAACAGAATATCTAACAGAAACAGATAAAATAAATATGAAGAATGGAATACAAATAAATGGAAAGCAAGAGTTAAACCAATTTATAGAAGATTTTGAATAATGTGACAAAGGGTGACCCATAATAATCATTTATACAATATTAAAACAGATTTTACAATTGCCACATTCTGATGAAATGATATTATAATGATATTATACTTGTAATATATCTTTATAAAATTATTCTAATTGTCTTAATGCAGAAGGCAATAGAGCAGTCAATTTTTCATTTGGGTTTGTAGACATTAATGAGATGCAACACTTTGTTTAGGGATTGAATACTCTATAATAGTGTTATGCAATTTTCGCGGACGAACAAAGACGAGGCATGGAAGGAAATCTAAAAGGTTAAGAAATTTTAATCATGCCTCTTTTGTTCTATAAATTAATAATCTTTTCTATAATATCTATATCATCTATTTTGTTAATTCCAAAGCACTTTTTACCTAAATCTTTTATAGAATCCCCTAGATGATACATTTCTTTGCTATCTATCATGATAAATCTATCATGATATTTATTTGTTTTAGTCACTTTTAGGATAGGATATTCTTTGTTTTATGTTTTCTTCAAGTTGAAGCTGATTAAATACTTCATCAAATTTTTTATCATGTTCTAATAATTTGTATTCCATACTTGTTAATCTTTCAAAAACTTGTCCATTTAACATGAAGAATTTTCTCATTTCTATAAATGTATTTACAATTCTTATACTTACATTAACTGCTACTTCACTTTTTAATAGTCCAGCAAGCATAGTAATTCCATATTCAGTAAATACATATGGAAGATATTTTCTATGTTGTCCTCTTCCATTTTCGTTTAAGGTGAAATTTTTGCACCTTAAAGATTTATATTCTTCATTAGATAATTCTTTTTGAAGTGTTAATTTATTCTCTTCCATAGTTTCACATCCTTTTCTTATTTTATATATCTTAAAACATCTGTTCTTTAATGTCAATACTTTTACGATTTTTAATATTTTTATTAAGCTAGATTCATCTCTTCTAAAAATGAAAAAACTCACGAACTCTTTATAGTTCGTGAGTTGCTATAAAATAAAATTCGACAAAAATGAGACGTTTATGGGTGACCCCTTTGTCATATTTATCATACTTTTTTGTCAACAGTTACTTCTTTTTTTAAATCTTCTTTGTCAATAAATCCTTTTTGATATAAGTCCTTTATATACATTATTAAGGAAAATATAGTAGCTATAAGAGCTAAACAATATAAACCAAAATCTAAGTTACCCCATAAGCCAAAAATTTCAAATTGCTTTAGTAATAATGAAACTACAATTGCAATATAGAAAAGAACAGTTGCAAGTTTTCCATACCATTTACTATAAACTACAACATCTTTTCCATATAAAAAAGATGCTCCTACAATCATAATAAATTCTTTTAGTAAAACTATAAGTAGAATCCATAAAGGTATTATATTTGTAAATACTAAAGAAGTTAAAGTTGCTATTTGGGTAAGTTTATCTGCTAAAGGATCCATAAGTTTTCCAAAGTTAGAAATAACATTAAATTTTCTTGCTATGAATCCATCAGCAATATCAGTTAAACCAGATATTGTAAAAAATATAAATGCAAGAATGTAATTTCCTATAAAAATATTTAATACAATAAATGGAATAAATAAAAAACGTATTATTGTTAATATATTAGGTACATGTTTTAACATAATTAACTCCTATTTTACTTCGAATTTTAGATTTTGATTTTTTTCAGTTATTTTTACTGTTTGACCATCTTGAAGCTCACCTTTTAATATCATTTCAGACAATTCATCTTCAATGTATCTTTGAATTGCTCTTCTTAATGGTCTTGCACCAAATTTTAAATCAGTTCCTTTATTTAATAATAAGTTTTTAGCATCTTTTGAAATAGTCATTTTAATATCTTTTTCTCTTAAAGCTATTATTGTATATTTTAACATTAAATCTACAATTTTTAATAATTGTTCTGTATTTAAAGGGTCAAAAGATATTATTTCATCAATTCTATTTAAAAATTCTGGTCTAAATATTTCTTTTAAATGCTCAACAATTTTATTTTTATCTACAGTTTGATTACCAAATCCAATAGAATTATTATTTAAATTTGAACCTGCATTTGATGTCATAATAATTATTGTATTTGAAAAGCTAACTGTATTTCCTTGACTATCTGTTAATCTTCCATCATCAAGAATTTGTAATAATATATTAAACACATCTGGGTGTGCTTTTTCAATTTCATCTAATAAAATTATAGAATAAGGTTTTCTTTTAACTTTATCTGTTAATTGACCTGCATCATCATATCCAACATATCCTGGAGGTGCACCAATTAATTTAGATGTTGAGTGACCTTCCATATATTCTGACATATCAATTCTAATTATTGAGTCTTCGCTTCCAAACATTTCATATGCTAAACTTTTAGCAAGTTCTGTTTTACCTACACCAGTTGGACCAACAAATATAAAAGAAGGTGGTCTTTGAGTTGTTTTTAAACCTGCACGGTTTCTTCTTATTGCCCTAGATACACTACTTACAGCTTCTTCTTGACCAATTATTCTTTTATGAAGGTTTGTTTCCAAGTTTAGTAATTTTTTAGTTTCAGCTTCTGTTATTTTCTTTACAGGAATTTTAGTCCAACTTTCAATAACATTTGCTATATCTTGAATTGTTATTTGTCTTGGTTTAAGTTTTTCATTTAGTTTATCTAATTCTTCCATTAGTTGGCATTCACGTGTTTTTAAATCAGCAGCTTTTTGATAATCTTCTGTTGAATCTGCTGCTACAACTTCTTGTTTTTGATTTTGTACTTTTATTAATTCTTGTTTAAGTATTTCTAATTTAAATAAATCTTTATTTTCTAAATTTATTCTTGAACAAGCTTCATCTAATATATCAATAGCTTTATCTGGTAAAAATCTATCATGAATATATTTTTCAGACATAATAACAGCTTGACGAATTACGTCTGACGAAATTTTAACTTTATGATATTCCTCATAATATTTTTTAATACCTTCTAAAATTATAATTGAGTCTTCAATATTAGGTTCTTCAACAATTACTTGTTGAAATCTTCTTTCTAAAGCAGAATCTTTTTCTATATATTTTCTGTATTCTTTTATAGTAGTAGTTCCAATTAATTGAATTTCTCCATTAGATAGAGCAGGTTTTAGAATATTTGCTGCATTCATTGAATGTTCACCATCACCTGCGCCTATAATATTATGAATTTCATCTATTACTAAAATAATATTTCCATATTCACGACATTCATCAATTATACCTTTCATTCTAGATTCAAATTGTCCTCTAAATTGTGTTCCAGCTATAACTGATGTCATATCTAACAAATAAACTTCTTTATTTAAAAGTTTTGCAGGAACATTTTGATTTGCTATACGAATTGCTAGTCCTTGTGCAATAGCAGTTTTACCAACACCAGGTTCTCCAATTAAACATGGATTATTTTTAGAACGTCTATTTAAAATCTGTACAATTCTTTGAATTTCTTTATCTCTACCAATAACAAGATCTAATTCATTATTTTTAGCTTTATTTGTTAAATTAGTTCCATATGTATCAAGAAATTTTTTCTTTTTATTTTGTTTTGTATTTTTCTTTTTCTCAACTTTAACTTTTTTTCTTCCTGAACTTGGTTCTTCATTTGGACTTTCACTACTATTTTTCTTTGTAAAATTAGAAAATATAGAACCAAGTGGAATTGCAGCTCCTGTAATTTTATTAGAATTTGGATCATCTGAATCAGAAGGTTCATTAAAAGTAATTGCACCTTCAATATTTTCAATATCATCTAAATTTATGCTTTCAGCTAAGTCTTTGAAAATAGTTTCAAATTGTTTTGTCATATCTGCTAAATTAACTATATCTTTAGATAGAACTTCATTTTGCTTTGATAAAACTTCATTAGGATTTATTCCTTTTTGTTTTGCACAATCATAACAGTAACCTTCCATTGTTTCTTTACCATTTTCTATTTTTTTATAAAAAAGTATTGCTGGTTTTTTATTACATTCTGAACATAACATACTTTAAATTCCTCATTTCTATATAAATTAATATACTATATAATATCCTAAAAAATGTAAATAGTCAATATCTTTACGGCAATAAAAAGTTTTGCCACTGGTTCCGGGTTTAAATGGCAATTTTATTTTAATAGTTACTTCAAGTTTCAATTTTTTTATTTTAATTCAAAAGTTATAATATATATTAAAATAGAATAATGCGCAGTTTGGGAAGACATTTATTACTATAGATAAGCTAGATTAACTCTTCTATATTTGAAATTTATTAAACTTATTTATATGATTAGTCTGACCAGCAAATTGTGCTATTTTAATATATATAATAATTTTTGTAAAAACTAATCATTTTAAAAAGTCAAAACTGAAAA